>NZ_JBEYZD010000089.1:0-34054 GCF_040645895.1 Streptomyces olindensis
AGGTGTGCCGCGACCACCAGCTGGCCGAGGGCCAGCCCGCCGTCGTTCGGCGGGACTTCGCCGTGGCGGAGCACCGTGAAGCCGTCCGCGGCCGAGCACTTCATAAACAAGGCCCTGAACTGCACCGACGTATCCTGGCTAACCCCAGCGGGAGCGGACCCGTACCATGGGGTGAGGCCGTGGCATGTTGAGCCCGGCAGGGCCCGCGCACCACCGACGTACGCGCAGGGCATTCCTCACACTCCGGGAGTACGCCTTCTTATGGCCACGCGCCACGACATCCGCAACGTCGCCATCGTCGCCCACGTCGACCACGGCAAGACCACCATCGTCGACGGCATGCTGAAGCAGGCCGGCGCCTTCGCCGCCCACCAGCTCGACTCGGTCGACGACCGCATGATGGACTCGAACGACCTGGAGCGTGAGAAGGGCATCACGATCCTCGCCAAGAACACGGCGGTGAAGTACCACCCCAAGGACGGCGGGGACCCGATCACCATCAACATCATCGACACCCCCGGCCACGCCGACTTCGGCGGCGAGGTCGAGCGCGGTCTGTCGATGGTCGACGGCGTCGTCCTGCTCGTGGACGCCTCCGAGGGCCCGCTCCCGCAGACCCGCTTCGTGCTGCGCAAGGCGCTCCAGCAGCGGCTGCCCGTCATCCTCTGCATCAACAAGACGGACCGCCCCGACTCGCGGATCGACGAGGTCGTCAACGAGACGTACGACCTGTTCCTCGACCTGGACGCCGACGAGGACCAGATCGAGTTCCCGATCGTCTACGCCTGCGGCCGTGACGGCGTGGCCTCCCTCACCAAGCCTGCCGACGGCACCGTCCCGGGCGACTCCACCAGCCTGGAGCCGTTCTTCTCCACGATCCTGGAGCACATCCCGGCCCCGACCTACGACGAGTCGGCCCCGCTCCAGGCGCACGTCACGAACCTGGACGCCGACAACTTCCTCGGCCGCATCGCGCTGCTGCGCGTGCAGCAGGGCGAGCTGAAGAAGGGCCAGACGGTCGCGTGGATGAAGCGCGACGGGTCCGTCGCCAACGTCCGCATCAGCGAGCTGATGATGACCGAGGCCCTGACCCGCAAGCCCGCCGAGAAGGCCGGCCCCGGTGACATCTGCGCCGTCGCCGGTATCCCGGACATCATGATCGGCGAGACCCTGGCCGACCCGGAGAACCCGGTCGCGCTGCCGCTGATCACCGTCGACGAGCCGGCGATCTCCATGGTCATCGGCACCAACACCTCCCCGCTGGTCGGCCGCGGCGCCACCGGCAAGGGCGCCGACAACAAGGCGGCGGTCAAGGACCGCAAGGTCACCGCCCGCCAGGTCAAGGACCGCCTCGACCGCGAGCTGATCGGTAACGTCAGCCTCCGCGTGCTCGACACCGAGCGGCCGGACGCCTGGGAGGTGCAGGGCCGCGGCGAGCTGGCGCTGGCCATCCTCGTCGAGACCATGCGCCGCGAGGGCTACGAGCTGACCGTCGGCAAGCCGCAGGTGGTCACCCGGGAGATCGACGGCAAGACGTACGAGCCGGTCGAGCGCATGACCGTCGACGTGCCCGAGGAGCACATGGGCGCCGTCACGCAGCTCATGGGCGTCCGCAAGGGCCGCATGGACAACATGTCCAACCACGGCTCCGGCTGGGTCCGCATGGAGTTCGTCGTGCCCTCCCGCGGCCTCATCGGCTTCCGTACGGAGTTCCTGACGCAGACCCGCGGCACGGGCATCGCCCACTCCATCCACGAGGGCTTCGAGCCCTGGTTCGGCGCGCTCCAGACCCGTAACAACGGCTCCCTGGTCGCCGACCGCTCCGGCGCGGTCACCGCCTTCGCGATGACCAACCTCCAGGAGCGCGGCGTGCTCTTCGTGGAGCCGGGCACCGAGGTGTACGAGGGCATGATCGTCGGCGAGAACTCCCGCTCCGACGACATGGACGTCAACATCACCAAGGAGAAGAAGCTCACCAACATGCGGTCGTCCACGGCCGATGTGACGGAGTCCATCGTCCCGCCGCGCAAGCTGTCGCTGGAGCAGTCCCTGGAGTTCTGCCGCGACGACGAGTGCGTCGAGGTCACCCCGGAGGCCGTGCGCATCCGCAAGGTGAACCTGGACGCCCGCGAGCGCGCCCGGGCCGCGAGCCGCGCCAAGCACGGCTGACGCTCCCCTGACGACACCGGGCACCCCGCTTCCGGCGGGGTGCCCGGCGCTGTTCGCCGCTGTTCCCCTGCCGTTCCTTGCCGTTCCCTAAAAGAGGGGCAACGCCGAGGGAAGGGTTAGGGAAAACCCTCGATTTGCCGGGGACGGCCGTCCGGAACGCCCCGCTCCCACTACCCTGCTGCGGAACGCCTCGCTCTGCCCTGCCCCGGGCCCGGACAACAGCCTTGTGGCAACGCCCTCTTGAGCGCGCGACAACCGCCGGCGGCCCCATGCACGGGAGCCACGGTAGTCGCAAGCGGTTTATCTCACTCTCGCGTCCGGAATGCGGACAGTCGCCACCGATAGATGTGTAACAAGTCCGTTTCGCAGGGATCTTTCACCAAACCCTTTGTCCGGATTTTGGAAGATGTATACGCGAGCTGTGATCGAACCGAGACCTCGAGAGTGTGGTTCGGTCCTGGTGTTTGGCAGATAGTTAGGCGCGTAGAGCTCGGATGAAGGGTCACTCGCCGGCAGCGGCGCGACTCACGAGCGCGGGGGCACCTGACGATTTCCGGCACCGGCGACGGGCGGTGGCGGTGGTCTGTCTGTGCTCCCTTTGCGGTGAACCAATGACTTCATAGGAGGAACCCATGCGCGGTGCCAAGAGCGCCAAGTGGGTCGCGGGGGCGATAGTCGTCGCCCTGGCCGCCACCGCCTGCGGCGGCAGCGGTGATGACGAGGGGAACAACAAGGGTTCCGGGCCTGCGGGATACGTCTCGATCGACGTCGGCGAGCCGCAGAAGCCGCTGATCCCGGCCGACACCAACGAGACCAACGGCTCGTACGTCATCCAGGCTCTGTTCACGCAGCTGCTGGACTTCGACGCCAAGGGCGAGATCGTCTACACGAACGCCGAGTCGGTCACCACCGACGACTCCAAGACGTGGACGGTCAAGCTCAAGAAGGGCTGGAAGTTCCACAACGGCGAAGAAGTCACCTCCAAGTCGTACATCGACGCTTGGAACTGGTACGCCAACATCAAGAACAACCAGCAGAACTCCTTCTGGTTCCAGGACATCAAGGGCTACGACGATGTCCACCCGGAGAAGGGCGAGCCGAAGGCCGAGACCATGTCCGGTCTGAAGGCCGTGGACGACCACACCTTCACCATCGAGCTGAAGTACACGATGCCGTACTTCAACTACAAGCTCGGCTACACCACCTGGGCCCCGCTGCCCAAGGTCTTCTACGACGACCCGAAGGCCTTCGGCCAGAAGCCGGTCGGCAACGGTCCCTACACCTTCGAGAAGTGGGACCACAAGAAGCTCATCCAGGTCAAGGCCTGGGATGACTACCTGGGCCCGAACAAGGCGAAGAACAAGGGCGTCCAGTTCAAGAACTACACGACGGTCGAAGCCGCCTACAAGGACGTCGTCTCCGGCAACCTGGACATGATCCGCCAGGTCGGCCCGACGGACCTGCCGAAGTACAAGCAGGACCTGGGCGACGGCGCCATCGACCAGCCGTACGCGGCCATCCAGACGCTGACCCCGGCGTTCTACTCCAAGACCTTCAAGGACATCGACCCGAAGGTCCTGCAGGGTCTGTCGATGGCGATCGACCGCGACACGATCACCAAGACGGTTCTGAACAACACCCGCGTTCCGGCCAAGGGCTTCACGCCTCCGGGCGTCAAGGGCTACCAGAACCTGGACACGGACGTGTTCACGTACAACCCGGCGAAGGCCAAGCAGCTCATCCAGGAGGGTGGCGGCGTCCCGGGCAACAAGTTCACCATCCAGTACAACACCGACGGTGGACACAAGGAGTGGGTGACCGCGGTCTGCGAGTCCATCCGCAAGGCCACCGGCGTCGACTGCGTCGGCGACCCGAAGCCGGACTTCGCCACGGACCTCGAGGCCCGTGACAACGACCAGGTGAAGGGCATGTACCGCGGTGGCTGGGTCGCCGACTACCCGGTCAACGCCAACTTCATGAAGGAGCTGTACCACACCACCGCCGAGGCCAACAACGGTCGCTTCTCCAACAAGGAGATCGACGGCCTGATGAACAAGGCCGACAACGCCAAGTCCCTCGACGCGTCGGTGAAGGCCTTCCAGGAGGTCGAGAAGAAGCTGGTCGAGCACATGCCGGCCATCCCGCTCTGGTACTACCGCATCAACGGCGGCCACGGTAAGAACGTCGACAACGTCAACGTCGACTTCCACGGTGACCTCGAGGTCTGGGGCGTCACCACCAAGTAAGAGGAGTCCTGCGGGCTCTTCCCACTCGGCCGTAAGCCCGCCGCCGCCCCGGTGGCGGCGGGAGGTTCGGGGGGCCGTCTCGTCACCAGGAGACGGCCCCCGTACCTGCGTTAACCCCTCACGGAGGCACCTATGGGGCGCTATGTCGCACGACGACTGCTCCAGATGATCCCGGTGTTCATCGGGTCAACCTTGATCATCTTTTGCATGATGTACGCCCTGCCCGGCGATCCCGTCCGGGCGATGATGGGAGATCAGGCGTACGACCCGACAGTGGTCGCGGGCATCAAGAAGGAACTCGGCCTCGACCAGCCGCTCCTTCAGCAGTACGCGAACTACATGATGGGGCTGTTCCAGGGCGACTTCGGTACCCAGATCGCCAGTCAGCGGCCCATCGCGGACATCATCGCCGACGCGTTCCCGGTGACGCTCAGACTGACGCTCTTCGCGTTCACCTTCGTCACGCTCGTGGGCATCGGCCTCGGTGTCGTCGCCGGCCTGCGCCCCGACACGCTGCGGGACCGCGGACTGCTGACCCTGACGCTGGTCCTCGTGTCGATGCCGTCCTTCGTGCTGGGCTTCCTGTTGCAGTACCTGTTCGCGTTCCAGTGGTCGATCACCACGCCCACGGTGACGGACTCGACGAACTTCTCCCAACTCATGCTTCCCGCCATCGTGCTGGCGTCCCTCTCGCTCGCCTACGTCGCCCGGTTGACCCGCACGTCGATCGCGGAGAACCTGCGGTCCGACTACATGCGCACCGCCGTGGCCAAGGGGCTGCCGCGCCGCCGCGTCATCGGTGTCCACCTGATGCGCAACTCGCTGATCCCCGTGGTCACCTTCCTCGGCATCGAGCTCGGCAACCTGATGACCGGCGCCATCGTGACCGAGGGCATCTTCAACGTGCGGGGCATCGGCATCGAGATCTACGACGCGCTCAGCCGGCGTGAGGGCGCCACGGTCGTGGGAATCGCCTCGCTGATGGTGCTCATCTACCTCGCCGCCAGCCTGATCGTCGACCTGCTCTACGCGGTCCTGGACCCGAGGATCCGGTATGCCTGACAAGACCGTCGAGAAGAAGGTCGAAGCCCTTCCCGGTGACACCGTGAGCACCGCGGGCGTGGTCGTGGCCGAGGCCGGCCCGGCTCCCGACAAGGCGCGCAGCCTCTGGTCCGACGCCTGGCACGACCTGCGGCGCAACCCGCTGTTCCTGATATCGGCCGTGCTGATCGCGTTCCTGCTGGTGATGTCGCTCTGGCCGGGCCTGTTCACCAGCGCCTCGCCGCGCGACGCCGACCTGGCCAAGCACTACCTGGGCAAGCCGAACTGGGGGCACTTCTTCGCCCCGGACTGGCTCGGCTACGACGTGCAGGGCCGTTCGATCTACGCCCGTGTCGTCTACGGTGCCCGCGCCTCGATCACCGTCGGTGTCGGCGTCACCGTCGCCGTCACCATCCTCGGCACGATCATCGGCATGATCGCCGGCTACTTCGGCGGCTGGACCGACACCCTGCTGTCGCGGCTGACCGACATCTTCCTCGGCATCCCGTTCCTGCTCGGCGCCCTGGTCGTGCTCAACTCCTTCGACGACCGCACCGTCTGGGTCGTCATCATGGCCCTCGCCTTCCTGGGCTGGACCCAGATCGCCCGTGTCTCGCGCGGTGCCGTCATCACCATCAAGCAGTCGGACTACGTGGTGGCCGCCAAGGCGCTCGGGGCCTCGACGTCCCGGATCCTGTTCCGGCACATCCTGCCCAACGCGCTCGCGCCCATCATCGTCGTCGCGACCATCGCGCTCGGTGGCTACATCGCGGCCGAGGCCACCCTGTCCTTCCTGGGCGTGGGTCTCGGTGACTCGGCGGTATCCTGGGGCGGTGACGTCGCGCGAGGACGTGAGCAGCTCCGTATCGCGCCCCACACCCTGATCATCCCGTCGGTGATGGTCTCGATCACGGTGCTGTCGTTCCTGATGTTCGGCGATGCGGTACGCAACGCCCTCGACCCCAAGCTGCGCTGAGGGAGGCGTACGTGACCATCATCGATGAAGTGGCCGAGAGTCCCGCCCCCGACGGCTCGGGGGGCGCGGACCGCCCGCTGCTGGAAGTCCGCGACCTGCACGTGGAGTTCCGCACGCGCGACGGGGTCGCCAAGGCCGTCAACGGCGTCAACTACTCCGTCTCCGCGGGCGAGACGCTCGCCGTGCTCGGCGAGTCCGGCTCCGGCAAGTCCGTCACCGCCCAGGCCATCATGGGCATCCTCGACATGCCGCCCGGCCGCATCCCCAAGGGCGAGATCCTCTTCCGCGGCCAGGACATGCTGAAGATGTCCAACGAGGAGCGCCGGAAGATCCGCGGCAGCAAGATCGCGATGATCTTCCAGGACGCGCTGTCCTCGCTGAACCCGGTGCTCTCCGTGGGCTACCAGCTCGGCGAGATGTTCCGCGTCCACCAGGGCATGTCCAAGAAGGACGCCAAGCTCAAGGCGATCGAGCTGATGGACCGGGTGAAGATCCCGGCGGCGAAGGAGCGCGTCAGCGACTACCCGCACCAGTTCTCCGGCGGTATGCGCCAGCGCATCATGATCGCGATGGCGCTCGCCCTGGAGCCGGACCTGATCATCGCCGACGAGCCCACGACGGCCCTCGACGTGACGGTCCAGGCGCAGGTCATGGACCTGCTCGCGGAGCTGCAGCGCGAGTACCACATGGGTCTCATCCTGATCACCCACGACCTCGGCGTGGTCGCCGACGTCGCGGACAAGATCGCGGTGATGTACGCGGGCCGGATCGTGGAGACCGCCCCGGTGCACGAGCTGTACAAGCGGCCCGCGCACCCCTACACCAAGGGCCTGCTCGACTCGATCCCGCGCCTGGACCAGAAGGGCCAGGACCTGTACGCGATCAAGGGCCTGCCGCCCAACCTGACGCGGATCCCGTCCGGTTGCGCCTTCAACCCGCGGTGCCCGCAGGCGCAGGACATCTGCCGTACGGACGTCCCGCCGCTGCACCAGGTCACCGAGCGGGACGGCGGCGAGCTGGCCGGCCGCGGCAGCGCCTGCCACTTCTGGAAGGAGACGATCCATGGCTGAGCTGGAGAAGACGGACGAGTCCATGGACGCCACCCCCAACGTCACCGAGGTGGAGACGGTCGACGCCGCCACCGACGAGGAGGCCGTGGCCGCCATGCAGGCGCCGGTCGAGCGCGGCGAGCCGATCCTGCAGGTGCGCAACCTGGTCAAGCACTTCCCGCTGACCCAGGGCATCCTCTTCAAGAAGCAGGTCGGCGCGGTCAAGGCCGTGGACGGGGTCTCCTTCGACCTCTACCAGGGCGAGACGCTCGGCATCGTGGGCGAGTCCGGCTGTGGCAAGTCCACGGTCGCCAAGCTGCTGATGATGCTGGAGAAGGCGACCGCGGGCGAGATCTTCTACAAGGGCCAGGACATCACCAAGCTGTCCGGGCGTGCGCTGAAGGCGGTCCGCCGGAACATCCAGATGGTGTTCCAGGACCCGTACACCTCGCTCAACCCCCGTATGACGGTGGGCGACATCATCGGGGAGACCTTCGAGATCCACCCCGAGGTGGCGCCGAAGGGCGACCGCCGCCGCAAGGTCCAGGAACTCCTGGACGTCGTCGGCCTCAACCCCGAGTACATCAACCGGTATCCGCACCAGTTCTCGGGCGGTCAGCGCCAGCGCATCGGCATCGCCCGCGGCCTCGCGCTCAACCCTGAGATCATCATCTGCGACGAGCCGGTCTCGGCGCTGGACGTGTCCGTCCAGGCGCAGGTCATCAACCTGATGGAGAAGCTGCAGGACGAGTTCAACCTGTCCTACCTCTTCATCGCGCACGACCTGTCGATCGTCCGGCACATCTCGGACCGGGTGGGCGTGATGTACCTGGGCAAGATGGCCGAGATCGGCACGGACACGGAGATCTACGACCACCCGACGCACCCCTACACCCAGGCGCTGCTGTCGGCCGTCCCGGTCCCCGACCCGGAGTCCCGCGAGGGCCGTGAGCGGATCATCCTCACCGGTGACGTCCCGTCCCCGGCCAACCCGCCCTCGGGCTGCCGCTTCCGCACCCGCTGCTGGAAGGCACAGGACAAGTGCGCCCAGGAGGTGCCCCTCCTGGCCATCCCGGAGCGCTTCCAGGGCTCGGACTCCCCGGCGGCCCACGAGTCGGCCTGCCACTTCGCGGAGGAGAAGGACGTGGTCCACGCGGCCTGAGTCCCTGTCAGAGGGCCGGTCTTCCCTGGTGGTTTCACCAAGGAAGCCGGCCCTTCGGGCATCTCCGGGGCACCTGCCGGGCGGGCCTTCACCGCCCCGGGTCAGACCGCGGACGCCGTTCCACCGGCGAGCTGCCAGGGGACGGCGTCGCGCAGGAGGTCCGCGAGCAGGGCCGCGGCGGCCGACGGCTCCATGTCCTCCGCCCAGGAATCCCAGGTGGGGCCGAGCCCTTGGACGTCGGCGAGGAGGGCGTCGCGGGCGTGGGCGGGGTCGGTCAGCCGGCTCCGCGCCGCCGCGTGGGCCCGGGCGGCGTGGGACAGCGTGGCGGGAGCCGTCCGGCCGGCGTCGGCTTCCTCGGCCAGACCGCCGCGCAGGGCGGACGCCGTCCGGTCAGCGTGGTCGGGGTCCGGCGGCGGGCGGTGCGCCGAGACGGCCAGGCCGCCCAGGGGCGAGGTCAGGACGGCGGTTCCCACCTGGGGAACCTCAAGTGACCGTGCCAGACGGTTGACCGGGCCTCCGGGCCTCAGGACGGCGTCCACGAGGGAGAGGTACCAGGCCGGGCGCTCGCCGGCCGCGGGCAGCGGGACGGCCACGCCCCAGTAGGGCAGCCTCCCCCTCGCCCGACGGTCCTCGGGCACAGCCCTCCGGGCCGGTGAGGGGAACGCCGCGGCGCCCGGGTCTCCCTCTTCGGCCAGCGTGTTCAGCACGTCCGACGCCCCCTTGCCCGCGACCACCAGCGCCGCTCGGGAGAGCTGGTAGTGGCGGTGGAGGAACGGCACGACGACGTCCTCCGGCAGGGACGTCACGGACGCGGGCGTCGCGTCGTGCTCCCGCGCCAGGCCGGTCCCGGGCGCGAGCATCCCCGCGACCCGGGCGCCGAGGGAGCGCATCGGGGACGCGGCCGTCATGCTCAGCTCCAGCGCGACGACGGACCGCTCCTGGGTGAAGGTGCCGCTTCCCGGGAAGCCCGGCTCCGGCCGGGCGATCCTCAACAGGGCGCGCAGCGCCTCGTCCGCGGCGGCGGGCACGGTCTCCGTGCGGAAGACCGTGGTGTGGCTGAGGGTGACGGCGGAGACGACCGGCGAGTCGGGGGAGTCGAGACGTGCGGCGCGCAGCGCCAGGTGCTCGCACAGATGGGCCGCGCCGGGCGCGTGGGAGGGGTCGTCGGCGAACCCGACGGGGACGACCAGCCCCAGGGCGACGTACTCCGCATCCGGTAGGTCGACCGCCCGCAGCCGGCTCTCGGGCCAGGCGGCCCCCAGGACGTCCCAGTCCCCCTTCACCACGCCTCCCGAACCCTCGGTCCCCACACATCCGCCCCGGGCCCGTGCACAGCCCACCGGGGTCGCGCGCCGTCCGGTACGCGGGCCTGCGGCTCCTCGACCGGGTCGCGGGCCGGACCACCGGACGTGCTGCCGGCCTCCAGGAGGCAGCGCTGGACGGCGGTGAGCGGGAGCGCCGACGCGAGCCGGGCCGCCGCCACCGTCCTGAGCCGGGCCGCCGCGATCTGCGCGCCGGCCACGGCCGCGGGGTCCGGGGGAGCGGACAGGAAGGCCCGCATCTCGTCCGCCAGCCGCTTCGCGCACTCGGCAGCCCGTGACGTGGTGGTGCTGACCACCGCCAGCAGGGCCGCCTGCGCACCCCGCACCAGGGGGACCACCGCGATTCCGTAGGCGACTCCGTAGCGCTCCCGCAGGCTGACGTAGAGGCGCCCGCTGTGCGGAGCGCCCAGCAGGACGGACGCCGTCACGGCCGAGAGGCCGGGGTGATCGCCTGTCAGCGGGACGGCCACGGCGATCTCGGCCCGCCCGTCCGCCGGGGGCGGATCCGCCGGAGCGGCCGTCGTCTCCTCGTCCGCGCCGCCCCGCCAGACGCCGGGGCCGGTTGCCGGGACGGCGTGGTGTCCCGCCCCGAGGCGAGGTGTCGGGGCGGTCGGCCGCCACTGCGCCAGGACCCGGACGACCGCCTCGCCGGTCCATGCCTGTTCGGGCCGGCCCGGGCCGCCGTGGCCCCAGTACCGCGACCAGCGGCTCACGCCCCAGACGGCGGTTTCCACGGAGTGCAGGGCGCGCTCGACGGGGTCCGCGAGTTCGGCCCGCGCCTGCTTGAGGTGCAGAGCGCGTACGGCCTTGAGGACCGGTTCTCCCACGGGGTTGTCGGCCAGCCCGCCGACCGGCCATGCGTGTTCCGGGGGGCCGGACACGGCCAGGTGGAGTGAGCGGGCCGTGAGGACGGCACGCAGGTCCCGCCCGTCGGCGACGGCCCGGCTGAGGGTCGTGCCGGTGACGGGCGCGGTCATCAGGGTCACGGCCAGGGACGCCAGGCCGTGCGGCCGGTCCACGAACCCGCCCTCGGCGCACAGGCGTTGCACCGGCCTGCCGGCCACGCCGGTCTCGCTCATGCCGCCGTCCCCCGCAGACGCCGCCGGCCGACCAGAGCCGTGATGAGCACCAGCGTCAGGAAGGAGGCGGCGACCAGCACCGGGGTCGTCCCGAGCCGCTGGCAGGCGAACGGCAGGAGGACGGAGGACAGGGCCAGCGCCCCGTTCGCGACACTGCGCCGCAACGCCATGACCTGCCCGATGGAGTGCGGTTCGACCAGTTGCTGCCACCCGAGGGACGCGCCGGACGCGATCAGCGAGTTGGCCACCCCGGCGAGGAGACCGCCCACCACCAGCCACAGCAGGGGCGCGAACTCCGTGAGGCCGATCGCCCCCGCCGCGAGCGGGACGAAGCCCGCGCCGAGGACGAGCGCGGAGCCGGGCGCCCAATCGCGTGAAGGGAGGATCGTCATGGAGACCAGGACCCAAGCGGCTCCGACGGCGGCCGGGTACCAGCCCGCGCGCGCGTCACCGACCGTCCGGGCGGCCTCGGCCACGATGGCCGCCGTGGCGCCGCCGAAACACAGGAAGTAGGCGGCCTCGGCGAAGAGCAGGGAGCGCAGCACCGGGCTGCGCCGCACCGTGGTGAGCCCGTCGGACAGACGGGGGCGCTGACGGCGAGGAGCCTGCGGCACGGCGGCCCCGTCGCGGTCGTCCGAGGCCTCGCCGGAGGAGTCGGCCTCGGTGCCGGCCCCCTTGCGGGGGACGTGGATGGCCCACACGCACAACGCGCCCAGGAGGAAGGAGCCCGCGTTGCACAGGAGAGCGGCGGGAGCGCCGAGGAGCGCGAACAGGACGGCTCCGAGCGGCGGGCCGAGCACGATGGTCGCGCCGGTGAGCCCCTCGAACCGGGACACGGCCTTGGGCAGGAGCGACTCCGCCGGGGTGATCTCACGCAGCAGGCCCTGGAGCGCCGGCGTCGAGACCGTGTTGATCGCCTTGACCGCCGCGGCGCCCAGCAGTGCCAACGGCACGTTGTCCGCCACCACGGCGGCCACCATGCCGAGGACGATGACGGCCGACGCCACTTCGGCCGCCACCACGAGCCGACGGCGCGGGAGGGAGTCCGCCAGCACCCCCGCCCAGGGCGCGAGCACCACGATGGGCAGGGTCTCGACGGCGAAGGCGACACCGGCGGCCACGGCGGAGCCGGTCACGGACAGGATCCACAGGGGCAGCGCGATGTACTGCACCATGGTGCCCGTCATGGAGCACAGCTGCCCCGCCCACAGCAGGGCGTAGGGCACTCCCAGCCCGGGGCTCTTCGTCGGCTGGGAGCTGGTGCCGGCGGCAGGTGCGCTCATCGGCCGGCCGCCCCCCAACCCGCCAGCCGGGCCGCCTCCTGAGGCTTCGTCGTGTGGTCCGCCTCCACCGCGAAGACGGAGCGGACCGCCGCCGCGGTGGCTTCCAGCACGTCAAGAACCCTCAGGTCGCCGGAGTTCACCTCGGCTTCGAACCACCAGTGCGCCGCACCCGACTCCGCTGCCTGGTCGGCGCCGCTCAGCTTGCTGCTGTCCAGGGTGGTGGCGAGGACCGCCCCGCCGTCCAGCCGCAGAAGCGCCTTGCGGCGCCGCTGGACGGCCTTCGCGTAGGGACGCAGGGACTCGGCCGCGACGGGCAGCCGTCGCTCGATCCGCCGCAACGGGGCAAGGTCTCCGCGGGACATCCGCCGCGTCAGCTCACGGGTGGGGACGGACTCGGCGACTTCCAGCGCCTCCCGCCGGTCACCGTGCCAGCGCACGGTTTCCTTGAGCACCAGCCAGCCGGTTCCGCTCAGCGCGCCGTAATTGACCAGGGCGGCGAGAGAAATGTCGTTCTCCGCCAGGTCCCAGGAAGGCGTGTCGAAATAGATCGCGGACTGGGTGAACGTGTGCAGTTCTCCGGCGGTCGCGCCGAGGTTGGACTCGACCGAGTCGAGTACCTTGCGGACGAGCCCGTCGCCGTTTTCCGGCTCTTCCGGATTCCAGTCGGCGGCCACATGGTCGATACGCCACTTGTGCTCGTACTCGACATTGACCGATGAGATGGTTTCGGCGGTCACCTGTTGTTCCTTTGTCCTGTTACTTCTGGAACGGTTCCGGAAGGCGCCTCGGGGACCGTCAGAACGTCACACTCGTGCTCGTCCAGACCCAGACTCCTGCTGAAGGCCCGGCGCACCGCCGCGGCGGTTGCAGGGGGCGGTCGGAAATGCCCGGACTTGAGGTTGGTGACGAGTCCCTGGAGTTTGTCGGAAAGGACGGGGGTGACTTCGCCGGCCGCCTGGACCCGGAGTCGCTCGGGGACCAGCATGGGATGGGCGACCGGAACCCCGTCCACGGTCGCCCGATTCCGCCCCAGTACGAGGTCGGACATTCGGAAGGGTCTCGTCCACACCAGGAAATCGCCCCGGTCGTCCACGACGTACATGTAGGCCGAGGGGCGTGTCTGCGGCGACGGCCGCCAGTCCTGGAGCCGGACCGTCTCCTGCCGGACGGACCGGGAGGCGGCGGCGTACCGCTCGGCGAAGTACGCGCGATCGAACTCGATCAGCGCGGAGCTGCCCGGGAGCCGGCGAACCGGTGGTGGGGGGCCGGCCGGGAAGGGGCTCGCGTCGTAGAGCTCCTGGATCCTCAAGACGAGTTCGTCCCGCCGCCCCGTCAGTATGCCGGTGGCTTCCGCGGCGGATTCCAGAATTCCGTGGCGAATCGTCACCAATTCCTCGACCAGCAGGAAGGTGCGGGCTTGGGACAAGGGGCCGTAGCGTTCGGTGTAGCGGATTTCCAGCTCGTCAAAGCGCTGCAGCAGACGGCGCGCATCGGCCTCTGATATCATGGCGGCGGTCTCCGTTTCATAGCGGAGCCGCGCGGGGCGGGAGACATGTATCGGATGTCTCCCGCCCCGCGCACTTCGTCAGGCGGAGGTGAAACCGGCCTGCGTGGCCGCGAGCGCCTCACGGGTGTCCGACTCCAGCTCCAGCTCCTCGAGCTCGGAAACCAGAACGTCGATGCGTGCCTCGGACATTCTTTCCTCCTTCTGTCGCGTGGATATGTATCGGCCCGTCGGGCGGAGGAGAGGAAAAGAGACGTTGCCGAAAATTCTCCGCCTCCTCGCCTTGTGGCCGATTCATGTTAAGCACCTGTTCCGGTGTCGAACAATGTGGCTCATGAGGTTGTCCGGAATGCTTCCTTGCGGATAATTTCTGATTTTGCAGCGTCTTTGCCGTGTCGGCGTTTGGTCCCTGGTCGCGGCAACCCGCGTGGTCTGTGGTGAAACGGACCCGATCGGATGTGGATCGCGGGAGTGTCGGATGTTTTCCGACACGCGCAACATCGGGCAGGGGCTCGCCGGGGCGTTCCCGCGCCGGGCGAGGGCCTGCGGTGGGCGTGACATAAGCGCACACATCCGCAGCAATCGCGTTAACACGCAGGCAACTTGGCCGACCCGGTCCCGATATACGGACGCGTCAGGCTGTTCAGCGTACGGCCGTGCGGGTGCCGTAAACGGGCCGGGGCGCGCCATGTCGCCCCGGCCCGTTGCCGTGCTCAGGTGCCCGAGAGGCCCAGGGAGCGCTTCAGGAAGTCCACCTGGAGGAGGAGCAGGTTCTCGGCGACCTGTTCCTGAGGGGTGATGTGCGTGACCCCGGACAGCGGCAGCACCTCGTGCGGGCGGCCGGCGGCCAGCAGGGCCGAGGACAGGCGCAGGGCGTGGGCGACCACCACGTTGTCGTCGGCCAGGCCGTGCACGATCATCAGCGGGCGGTGCGGCTCGGCGGGGGAGGCGAGGCCGTCCGGGGTGACCAGGGAGCTCTTCGCGTATGGCTCCGGGTGCTCCGCCGGGGCGCCCAGGTAGCGCTCCGTGTAATGCGTGTCGTACAGCCGCCAGTCCGTCACCGGCGCGCCCGCGATCCCCGCGTGGAAGACGTCCGGCCGGCGCAGCACCGCCAGGCCCGCCAGCCAGCCACCGAAGGACCAGCCGCGGATCGCCACCCGGGACAGGTCCAGGGGGTACCGCTGCGCGAGGTCCCGCAACGCCTCCACCTGGTCGTCCAGCGACACCGTGAAGTCGTGGTGGACCGCCTTCTCCCAGGCGGGGGAGCGGTGCGGGGTGCCGCGGCCGTCCGCGACCACCACCGCGAAGCCCTGGTCCGCGAACCACTGCGAGGTGAGGTGCGCGTTGTGGGCCGCGGCCACCCGCTGGCCGTGCGGGCCCCCATAGGGGTCCATCAACACCGGCAGGGGGGTGTCACCGGCGTAGTCCCGAGGCATAAGCACGGCGCACGGGATGCGGCGTGCGCCCCCCTCGGTGAGCGTCACGCGGGGGGACATACCGGGGTCTTCGGCGTAAGAGCGGACAGTCGCGGTCGGTTTTCCGTCGCGCAGGACCCGCACCCGGGAACCCGGCCGGTCGAGCGTCGCCGAGACCAGGACCGTCACGCTCCCGGCCCGCACCGCCGCGTGCACGCCCGGCTCCTGCGACACGCGCTCCACGCCGAGCTCGTTGACCCGGTACACGTGCACCTCGCCCGTCTCCGCCGCGGGTGCCTCCTCGCCCGCCGAGGCGGAGACCAGTACGTCGTCGTCGGAGACGTCCAGCACGGCCCTGAGGTGCAACTGCGCTCCCGTGAGCGGCCGTTCCCCGACCGCCAGCACCCGCGCACCGCCCTCGTCCGCGATCCGGACCAGCTGCCCGGACGGGCTCCAGCACGGCACCCCGGCGAAAAGTTCCAGCCATGTTGGATCTTCGTCGGCGTGCACCATCCGGGTCGCGCCCGAGTCCGGGTCCACGGCCAGGATCAGCTGGCCGCGCTGGTCGCGCGACTGCACGAGCAGCAGCGGCGCACCCGCCCCTGACCAGTGCACACGTGCCAGATACGGGTACCGCGCGCGGTCCCAGACCACCTCCGTGCGCGCCCCGTCCAGGTCGACGACGAACAGCCGCACGTCCGCGTTGCCGGTGCCCGCCGCCGGATACGCCACCCGCTGCGGCTCCCGCTCCGGATGCGCCGGGTCGGCGATCCACCACCGCTCGACCGGCGTGTCGTCCACGCGCGCCACGAGCAGCCGGTCCGACTCCGGGGCCCACCAGAAACCGCGCGCCCGCCCCATCTCCTCGGCCGCGATGAACTCGGCCAGTCCGAACGAGACATTCTCCGACTCCGGCTCGGCGAGCGCCCGGTCGCCCTCTCCCTCGGCGCCCACCACCCGCAGCGAGCCCCGGGCCACATAGGCGACATGCCGCCCGTCGGGCGACGGACGCGGGTCGATCACCGGGTGCTCAGTGGGCAGTTCACGCGCCGTCCCGGCCCGCAGCTCGGCCGCGAAAAGCCGCCCTGACAAGGCGAAAGAGGCCAACTCGACGGCCGAGTCGGTCGCGTACCCGACGATGCCGGCGCCGCCCTCGCGGCTGCGCTCGCGCCGGGCCCGCTCCTCCGGCGAGAGGTCCTCCGAGGCGCCGCCCAGCAGGGCGCGCGGGTCGGCGGCCACGCGCTCCCCGCCCTCCTCCGTGTCGAGGACCCACAGCGCACTCGCCCGGTCCGTGCCGGAACCGGAGCGCAGGAAAACGACACGCGAACCGTCGGGCGCCACGGTGAACGAACGCGGCGCGCCGAGCGTGAAGCGCTGGGTACGGGCGTGCCGTCGGGGGAAGGAGTCAGGCTCGGTCGTCATGCCCTGACCATATTGGCCATGCGCCCCCTTGTGCGGCCGTGCGCCGATCGATGCGCACGGACGGATAGTTATGATCAATGTCGCATAGTGGGTATGAACCTGCTGGCTGCTGTACGGATTTAATGCCCCCATAGTCCGACCCCCCGCGCCCCTGTGGATCTTTGGAGGTGAGCCGCCGTGGCACTCTCGATTTCGGCGGTGGTGCTGCTGGCGATCATCGTCTTCCTGCTCATCAAGAAGTCAGGGCTGAAGGCGGGGCACGCCATCGTGTGCATGCTGCTCGGCTTCTACCTCGCCTCCTCGACCGTCGCTCCCACGATCAACGAGCTGACGACGAACATCGCGGGCATGATCGGCAGCATCAAGTTCTGACCGTCGCGGGACCTCGTAGGCTGGGGTCCATGACGGAACTGCCCTCTCGGCGTCTGCTGCTGGTGCACGCGCACCCGGACGACGAGTCGATCAACAACGGCGCGACCATGGCCAGGTACGCGGCCGAGGGTGCCCACGTCACGCTCGTCACCTGCACCCTGGGCGAGCGCGGCGAAGTCATCCCGCCGGAGCTCGCCCACCTGACCGGCGCCGCCCTGGGGCAGCACCGCCGCAGCGAGCTCACCGCCGCCATGGCCGAGCTCGGCGTCCGGGACTTCCGCCTGCTCGGCGGCGCCGGACGCTACAGCGACTCCGGGATGATGGGCCTGCCCGACAACGACGACCCCGCCTGCTTCTGGCAGGCCGACGTCGACGAGGCCGCCGCCCACCTCGCCGAGGTGATCCGCGAGGTACGCCCCCAGGTCCTCGTCACCTACGACGACAACGGCGGCTACGGCCACCCCGACCACATCCAGGCCCACCGCGTCGCCATGCGCGCCGCCGAGCTGTCCGCCGAGGGGGGCTGGCAGATCCCCAAGATCTACTGGAATCGGGTCCCCCGACCCGTTGTGGAGCAGTCCTTCGCCCGGCTCCGGGAGGACCTGCCCGGCACCCCCTTCACCAAGACGGCCGAGGTCGACGACGTACCCGGTGTCGTGGCCGAGGAGCGGATCACCGCCGTGATC
Source organism: Streptomyces olindensis (assembly GCF_040645895.1). NCBI lineage: Bacteria > Bacillati > Actinomycetota > Actinomycetes > Kitasatosporales > Streptomycetaceae > Streptomyces > Streptomyces olindensis. Next base: position 17,727 of record NZ_JBEYZD010000089.1, read on the forward strand.
GACGGCACCGCCCACGCCGCCGCCAAGGCCGCCGCGATGCGCGCCCACGCCACCCAGATCACCGTGGCCGGGCCGTACTTCGTGCTGTCCAACGAACTCGCCCAGCCGATCCTCACGACCGAGTACTACGAGCTGGTGCGGGGCGAGCGTGGCTCCGGCGGGTGGGAGACGGACCTGTTCGCCGGTGTCGAGGAGGCCTCATGAGCGACCGGACGCCGATGCTCGCCCAGCCGATCAGGCCGCCCTCCGTCGGACGGGCCGCCGCCTGCCTGGGATTCTTCCTGCTCGGGGCCGTCGTCGGGGCGGCCGGGGCGCTCGTGCAGCCCGGGTGGTTCCCGGGCGGTCTGATCCTCGCGCTGGCCGGTGAGGCCGGACTCGTCCTCGGCGCCGCGCGGGTCACGCGCGGCCGGGCCGGGGGCGTCGCGGCCGCCGCCGGGTGGATGCTCGCCGTCATCCTGCTCACCGCCAGCCGCCCGGAGGGCGACTTCCTCTTCGCCGCGGGAAGCGGCTCCTATCTCTTCCTGCTCGGCGGCATCGCCGTGGCTGTGATCTGCGCCACCTTCGCCCCGGGGCGGCAACCCGAGGGTGGTCCCGTCCGACTTGGCAAGTGACGTACCACTTCGCCAGGACCTGCGCGTGGGGGTCCGGTGTGGGTTTCCATGGCGGTCCTGGGATACGGGCGAGAAGTGGCCAGTATGGTGGTGCGCGCCGCCGAGCTGCCCGCGTGAGGTCGTGTCGGGCGGCGGAGCCAACCGGGAGAACCTGCCTTGAGTCGTGAAACTGACACTCCGTCCTCCGGGCCCAACGGGCGCGGCGGAGCCGCCTACCCGTCGGGTACGCCGCCGTACGGGACCCCGGCGGTCTCCGACGACGGTACGGGCGCGGACCGTTCGGCCGCGCGGCCGGAGGAACGCAAGACCGAGACCACGCTGACGACCCGGATCCGGATCAACATCCCCGGGTCGCGGCCCATTCCGCCGGTGGTGGTGCGCAAGCCCGTCGCGGAAGCGGACGGCCCGGGCGACACCGCCCCGCGCGGTGAGGCGCCGACGGCGCCGGGTGGCGCGGCGTCGCGGGGCACGGGCACGGTCGAGTCTCCCGCCGAGCCGGGCCAGCCCGCCGAGGACAAGCCGTCCAGCGACTGGTTCGCACCCCGCAAGTCCGGTGGCGGCAAGGGCGGTCAGGGCGGCGGCTCCAGCAACGGGGCCGGTCTGCCGGGTGGTTCGGGTCCGGCGGCGTCCGGGTCCGGCGCGGGTGCGTCCGGTGGGGCACGGCCCGGTGCCGGGCGGCCCGGAGGCGTCGTCGGCTCCATGAGCGCGCCGGGCGGCTCCCGGTCCGGCGGTACGAACGGCGCTGGGCTCCCGGGCGGCGCGACCGGCGGACCCGTCGCGCCCGGGCACGGCGGCGGCACCGGCTCCTTCGACGTCACCGAGGCACTGGCGGCGGGCCCGCTCGGCAGCGGTTCGCGTCCCGCCCCGGGCAGCGGCGGCGAACCGCGCCGCGACGACCTGCCGTACTTCTCGGAGAACGGCGGCGGCCGGGACGCCCAGGGCGGCTACGGCGACCCGGGCGCGTCGCGCGACTTCACCGAGAACGGCGGCCCCGGCACCCAGGGACCGGCCGGCCCGACCGGTGGCCCCGTCACCGGCGACGGCCCGATGGTGCCGCCGGCCGGTGCCGCCTTCCACGAGCAGAACGGGCACGGCGGTTTTCCGGAGCCTGGGCAGGGTGGGCCCGGTGGACTTGGTGGGCCCGGGGGACCTGGTGGGCCTGGCGGTTTCGGTGAGCCCGGGGGGCATGGTGGCCCCGGCGGACCTGGTGTCTTCAACGAGCCGGGTGGCCCCGGCGGGCCTGGTGGTTTCGGCGAGCCGGGTGGCCCCGGCGGGCCCGGTGCCTTCAACGAGCCGGGCGGCCCCGGTCGCCCGGGTGCATACAGCAAGCCCGGCGGCCCTGGCGGCGCTCCCGGTGGCCCCAGTGGCGCTCCCAACGGCCCTGGTGGCCCCGGCGGCCCCGGTGGATATGACGAGCGCGGCGGTCCCGGCGGCCCTGGCCCCTTCGGCGCACCCGGTGGCCCGGGTGGCCCCGGCGCGCCCGGCGCCCCTGGCACGCCCGGCGCTCCCAGCGCCTTCAACGACCCCGGCCGACCGGGAGGCCCCGGCGCCCCCACCGGCCCCGGCGCCGCAGGCCAGGGCGCCGCAGGCCCCGGTGGCGGCATGAGTGATGACACCGCCATCCTCACCCCGCAGAAGCCGGCCCCCGAGCCGCCGGACGGCCAGGGCTACGCCCCCCGCCACGACAACGTCTCCGGGCACACGGTCACCAGCGGCATCCCCGTCGTACCGCCCGGCACGGCCTCGCCGTTCGGCCCGGGCGCGCCCGGTGACGGCCCCGTGCCGCACACGGCCCCGAAGCTGCCCGAGCCTGCTGCGCCGACCCCGGCGAGCTCCGCGAAGGCGCCCAAGAAGAAGGGGCGCAGCAAGCTCGTGCTGCTCGCCGCCGGCGTGGTCGTCCTGGCCGGTGGCGTCTACGGCGCCGGCCTGCTGATGAACCGCACCGACGTGCCCAAGGGCACCACCGTGCTCGGCGTCGACATCGGCGGCGGCACGCGCGACGACGCGGTCAAGAAGCTGGACGAGGCCTTCGACGGCCGCGTCGGCAAGGAGCTGAAGCTGTCGGTGGACGGCAGGACCGTCGCCCTCGACCCGGACAACGCGGGCCTGCAGTTCGACATGGACGCCACGGCCGACGCGGCGGCGAAGAGCGACTACAACCCGGTCTCCGTGATCGGTTCGCTGTTCGGCAACCACCGGGTCGTCACGCCCGTCATGCCCGTCGACGAGGAGAAGCTGCACGCCTCCCTGGAGGACGCGGCAGGCGGTGCCGGCTCGGTCACCGAGGGCACGATCAAGTTCGAGCCGGGCAAGGCCGTCGCCGTCTACGGCAAGGCGGGCAAGGGCATCGACCTCGACAAGTCGACCGCGGCGGTGGAGGAGGCGTACCGCGCCCAGGTGGAGACCGGCACGGCCACGCCGGTCGACGTCCCGACGACCACCCAGCAGCCGAAGATCTCCAACGCCGAGGTCGACCGGATGATGAACAAGTTCGCCAAGCCGGCGATGTCGGGCATCGTCACGGTCGAGGCGGGCGGCGTGGAGGTCCGGTTCAGCCCCCAGAACTCCCTCTGGAGGTTCCTCGCCGTCAAGCCGGTCGGCAACAAGCTGGTCGAGTACTACGACAAGCCCGCCCTGAAGAAGCTGTACGGCGGAGCCTGGGACAGCGTGCTGATCACCCGGGGCAACGGCAAGAAGACCCCGGTGACGCCCGACGACGTCATCGGAGCCATGCGCCAGGCCCTGCTCGGCAAGACGGCGGCGGACCGCGTCGCTGTGATCGAGACGAATCCCAGCTAGCGACGAGCAGTTCGAGGAGCGCCCCGGTCGACAGTTGGAGGAGCGCCCCGGTCGACAGCCGGGGCGCTCTTTCGTGTGCGGAGGACGTGGGCGGTGGGCGTCCGGAAACCGCTTTCGAATGACCGAAATTGATCCCTCCTGCACTCATAAAGACTGCCTAAGATCACTCCGGCGCATGGGCCGAACCAAGTTCACCCCATGGGGTCGGGGATTCGTCGTGCGCTCATTCCGGGGCCCTGCCGACCTCTGCGGGTCTGAGTACAGGATGGTGAGTGGATGAGCGCACAGAGGAAAGCCCTCGTGGGCCTGGCGAGCGCGGCCCTGGTTCTCGGGTTCAGCGGCACCGCTTCCGCCGGCAGCTACAACGGGGTGTGCGAGTCCTCGGGCGGCGGTGAGGTCTGTATCTACAGACTCGCGAACTACAGCGGCGGCCTGTACGACACGCTCTACAGCAAGAGCACCTACAGCGGCAGCACCTACTACGGCACCAGCACGGCCATCGACAACACCATGTCCTCGGTGAAGAACCTGGACCCCGACACCCTGGTGTACTTCTACCAGTACTCCGGTTACACCGGTGCACTCGTCGGCATCCCGCCGGGGGAGCACATCAACCAGGTGCCCAACGACAACACGGCGAGCTCGCACTGCTTCGGCTCGAACTCCGCCTGCCCGAACTGAACGCGACGGTGCGCCCCCTTTCCAGGGGGCGCATCCCGTTCGGCGTTCCGTCATCGTAGAAAGCGTCCGACCTGATGCGGAAGAGCTCACTGGCCGTCGGCGTTGCCGCCCTTTCCGTCGTGGTGCTGTCGGCATGTCAGTCGGGTGACCGGACGAAAAGCGAACCCGACGCCTCTCCCTCCCCGGCCACGAAGACCGTCGCCGGTGTGCCGGTACCGGTCCTCCCCCTCGATTCCTACGGCGTCAGCGCGGAGCAGCAGGCCGTTCTCGACCGGGCCGTCGACAAGCTGGCGGGGACGTGCATGAAGGCGAAGGGATTCACCTGGCCCGCCCGCCCGGAGCGGCTCGGCGCGGCGCGCTCGGCCAACGAACGGCGCTACGGCGTCACCGACCCGAAAGCCGTGCGCGTCCACGGGTACCAGTTGGCTCCGCCGCCCGGTGTGACCCCGGAGCAACTGGCCGAGGAAGCGCGGCAGGAGAAGAAGCGCAAGACCCTCATGACGGACGAGGTCACCGAGGCCTACACGGGCCGTGGCGGGACGTCGAAGGCGACGAGCCGCACGGGCGGCTGCCGCGGCGAGGCACTGAAGCAGCTCGGCCTGCCGCCGCAGGGAGACGCACTGGACGCCGTCGACCTGGCGCAGCAGCAGGGCTGGCAGCGGACGGAGGCGGACAGCCGGGCCAAGGCCGCGAACACCCGGTGGAGCGCCTGCATGAAGAAGGCCGGCCACCCGTACGCGAACCCCCACGCCGCCGCAGGCGACCCGGCCTGGTGGACCGAGGACGCGGGGGACCCGGCCGCCCGCAAGAAGACCAAGGCGCGCGAGATCGCCACCGCGGTGGCCGATGTGCAGTGCAAGCGGCAGGTGGACTACGTGGCGGTCTGGCAGTCCGTCGAGACCACCTACCAGAACAAGATCATCGAGGCCAACGAGAAGGAGCTCGGAGAGGTCCGGCAGATGTGGCGGAACGCGCTGCGGAAGGCGGCCGCGGTCCTCCGCTGAGCCCCGCCCGACAGGCACCATGACATCTGTCATGCGGGAGTGAGGACCGCCGACACTGCCCGGCGCACCCCGCCCCCGGCCACTCTGGCCGTATGACGACGACAACGCCCGTGGTCGGATTCGACCAGGTGAGCAAGAGCTACGGGAGCGTACGGGCCGTGGACGGCCTGACGCTCGCACTGCGCCCGGGGGAGACCGTGGCGCTGCTGGGCCCCAACGGAGCGGGCAAGTCCACCACCCTCGACCTGCTCCTCGGCCTGAAGAACCCGGACGGCGGCACGGTCCGGCTGTTCGGCACCAGCCCCCGGCAGGCCATCGTCGCCGGGCGCGTGGGCGCCATGCTGCAGAGCGGCGGGCTGATGGACGAGGTGACGGTCGCCGAACTCGTGCGGCTCGCCTGCGCCCTGCACCCCAAGCCGTACCGGCCCTCCGAGGTCCTGGCCCGCGCGGGCATCGCGCAGATCGCCGACCGCAAGGTCCACAAGCTCTCCGGCGGCCAGGCCCAGCGCGTCCGCTTCGCCCTGGCCACCGCGGGCGACAGCGATCTCATCGTCCTGGACGAGCCCACCACCGGCATGGACGTCACCACCCGCCAGGCCTTCTGGGCCACCATGCGCGAGCAGGCCGACCAGGGCCGGACCGTCCTCTTCGCCACCCACTACCTCGAAGAGGCCGACGCGATCGCCGACCGCGTCCTCGTGCTGCACCGCGGCCGGCTCCTCGCCGACGGCACGGCCGCCGAGATCAAGGCCAAGGCGGGCGCCCGCCGCGTCTCCTTCGACCTGGAGGGCCCGATCGACGAACCCGGGCTGCGCGCCCTGCCCTTCCTGACCTCCCTGACGGTCTCCGGCCGGACCGTCCGCATCCAGTCCTCCGACGCCGACGCCACCGTCCACGCCCTCTACGGCCTCGGCCTGCACCCCCGCAACCTCGAAGTCGCCGGCCTCGGCCTGGAGCAGGCCTTCGTCGCCCTCACCACCGCCGAGGAGGCGAAGGCCAAGTGAACAGCCTGATCACACTGGAACTCACCCGCGCCCTGCGCAACCGCAAGTTCCTGTTCTTCTCGGTGATCTACCCGTCGGTGCTGTTCCTGATCATCGCGGGCAACGCCGACAGCACCACGAAGGTCCCCGGCACCGGCCTGACCCTCCCCACCTACATGATGGTCTCGATGGCCTCCTTCGGCGCCCTCACCGCCGTCCTCATGGGCAACAGCGAGCGCATCGCCAAGGAGCGCGAGGGCGGCTGGGTACGGCAGTTGCGCCTGACCACGCTGCCGGGCCGCGGCTACGTCCTCGCCAAGACCGCGAGCGCCGCCGTCGTGAGCCTGCCGTCCATCGTCATCGTCTTCGTCGTCGCGGCGGCCGTGAAGGACGTACGCCTGGACGCCTGGCAGTGGCTCGCCCTCACCGGCGCGATCTGGGCCGGGAGCCTCGTCTTCGCCGCGCTGGGCGTCGCCATCGGCTACCTGGCCAGCGGGGACGCGGTCCGCCCGATCACGATGATCACCTACTTCGGCCTGTCGATGCTGGGCGGCCTGTGGATGCCCACCACGACGTTCCCGGGCTGGCTGCAGGACATCGCGAAGTGGCTGCCCACGCACGCGTACGCTGCCCTCGGGCAGGCCATCGAGCAGAGCCGCGCCCCGCACGTCCAGGACCTCGCCGTCCTCGTGGTGTCGTTCGCCCTGTTCGCGGGCGGCGCGGCCTGGCTGTACCGGAAGGACACCTTGAAGGCGTGAGCGGCGTCGGGGTCGGCATCGGGCAGCGCCCGGTCAACCGCAGGCAGCGGGCGGTGAAGTCGCTGTGGACCGGCATCTGGCTGGTCTACCTGAGCGCGCCCGTCGCCGACCTGCTGCACGGCGGCCACGGCACGGGCGTCCGGATCCTCGGCTGGCTGGGCCTCGCCGCGTTCGTCACCTGGTACATGCTGCTGGTCTTCCGCACGGGGCGCGGCGAGCGCAACCCCGTGGTGCTCGGCTCGCTCGGGGTGCTCGCGGCCCAGTCCACGCTGCTCGCCCTCACCCTGGGCCGCGAGTGGCTGGTGCTCTTCGTGTACGTCTCGATCGCGTCCGGCGCGGCCCTGCCCCTGCGCCTGGCCCGCTGGACGATCCCGGCCGCGTGCGCGCTGCTGACCGCCGTCGCGCTCGCCACGCACGACGGGCTGTCGTACCTGGCCGGCCTGCTCATCCCGGCCCTGCTCGGCGGCTTCGCGATGACCGGCGTACGCGAACTCGTCCGGACGACCATCGCGCTGCGCGAGGCCCGCGCGACCGTCGCCCAGCTCGCCGCCAACGAGGAGCGCCTGCGCCTGGCCAGGGACCTGCACGACCTGCTCGGCCACTCCCTCTCCCTGATCACGCTCAAGAGCGAGCTGGCGGGCCGGATGCTGCCCGCCCACCCCGAGAAGGCGGCCCGGCAGGTCGCCGACATCGAGCAGGTCAGCCGCCAGGCCCTCGTGGACGTACGCGAGGCCGTCAGCGGCTACCGCCGCCCCCGCCTGGGCGCCGAACTCGCCGGCGCCCGGGTCGCCCTCGCCGCGGCGGGCGTCACCGCCGAGCTGCCCGCCGAGCCCGCCCTCGGCGGCGTCCCCGAGGAGAGCGAGTCCGCCCTCGCCTGGGCACTGCGCGAGGCGGTCACCAACGTCGTACGGCACAGCGGCGCCCGGCGCTGCACCGTGGAGCTGCTGCACCGCCAGACCCTCGACGGCCCGATGCTCGAACTCACCGTCGAGGACAACGGCTCCGGCGGCCCGGGCGACGGCCACGGCAACGGCCTGACGGGCCTCACGGAACGCCTCACCAAGGCCGGCGGCACCCTGGAGGCGGGCCCGCTCAGGCACGGCTTCCGCCTGGTCGCCCGCGTGCCGGCGGCCGGAGCGGCGGACGTAGGATCCCCGGCATGAGCCGCACGATCAGGGTCCTGCTCGCCGAGGACCAGTCGATGGTCCGCGAGGCCCTGGCCGCCCTGCTCGGCCTGGAGGAGGACATCGAGGTCGTCGTCCAGGTGGCCCGGGGCGACGAGGTCCTGCCGGCGGCCCGCGCCCACGCCGTCGACGTGGCGCTCCTGGACATCGAGATGCCCGGCGCGACGGGCATCGAGGCCGCGGCCCGCCTCCACGCGGAACTCCCCGCCGTGAAGCTGGTCATCCTGACCACCTTCGGCCGCCCCGGGCACCTCCGCAGCGCCATGGAGTCCGGCGCCGACGCCTTCCTGGTCAAGGACGCCCCCGCCGCTCAACTGGCCGAGGCGATCCGCAAGGTCCTCACCGGCGAACGCGTCATCGACCCGACGCTCGCGGCAGCGGCCCTCGCGGACGGCGCCAACCCGCTGACGGACCGCGAGCGCGAGGTCCTCAGAGCGGCGGCGGACGGCTCCACCAACGCGGAACTGGCAGCGGCCCTCCACCTCTCCCAGGGCACGGTCCGCAACTACCTCAGCACGGCGATCCAGAAGCTGGCGGTGAGAAACCGCGCAGAGGCGGTCCGGGCAGCACGTGAGAAGGGGTGGCTGTAGAGCTTCTGGGGGCGCGGGGAACTGCGCGACCAGCCACGACGCACCCGCACCCGCGATCCCCCACGTGCCGCTACTGCGAGGGGCGTCAGTTGAGCATCGCCCGCGCCGCCGAAGCCTCCCCCCGCACCCGCCCGGCCGCGGCCTCGTCCACGGCCTCCACCACCTCCGCATAGGCCTCCAGCTCCGAGGCCCCACCCAGGAAGTCCCCCCGCTGTACGAGCAATCGCGCCCGCTCGTACCGCAACCGCGCGGGATGCGACGGCAGCAGCAACGACAACTCGACCGCCCACAGCGCCACATCCGACCGCTCGGGCCGGGCCGCCGCCCACGCCCGCACGTTGTTCAGGATCCGCGACACCACCTCCAGCGGATCGGCCGGCCGCAGCATCGCCGGGTCCAGCCGGGCCCCCGTCGCCCCGGCCACCAGCACCTCCGCGTCCGTGCCGCTCAGCACCCGCCCGCCGTCGAACGGGTCCGCCAGCACCTGCTCCTCCTCGGGCCCGAACCCGACCACGAAATGGCCCGGCAGAGCCACCCCGTACACCGGCGCCCCCGCCCGCCGGGCCACCTCCATCCACACCACCGACAGCAGGATCGGCAACCCTCTGCGCCGCTTCAGCACCTCGTGCAGCAGCGAGGACTCCAGCCGCTGGTAGTCGCCCGGAGCGCCGTGGAAGCCCAGCCGGTCACCGAGCAGCTCCCGCACGGCGACCGCCCACGCCCGCGGCCCGCCGGGCCGGTACGGCAGCAGCCCGGCCAGCCGGTCCAGCTCGACCTGCGCGGCGTCGATGCCCGCCTCGTCCAGCGCCCCGTCCGCCTCCGCGCCCACCAGCAGGCACAGCGCCGACAGATCGGGCCGCTCGGACCGGGCCTCTGCGGCGAACCGCCGCCGCAGTTCGGCGGAACGCTCCGGGGGCGGTGGATACGGGGGACGCATAGCTGGCTCGTGCCCTCTCACGACGATCGATTACCGGCCGGTGCCGCCGTCGTCCGGCGCCCGGTAGTGGTGGTAGGCGTGGTGCGCGGCGAAACCCATGCCGGCGTACAGCCCCCGCCCGCCCGCGTTGTCGGCCTCCACCTGGAGCCACGCGGCCGACGCGCCCTCGTCGAGGGCCTGCCGGGCCAGGGCCGCCATCACGGCCGTCGCCAGTCCCCGCCGGCGCAGCCGGGGATCGACCTCGACCGCGGCGAACCCGGCCCACCGCCCGTCGACGACACATCGCCCGATGGCCGCCGGAGGATCCCCCTCCGCCGCTCCGGGCACGGTCGCGAACCACACCGACGGCCCCGACCCCAGCACCCGCAGCGCCACCTCGCTCACGCCCTTGCGCTGATAACGGGCCAGCCAGCCCTCGCCGGCCTCCCGGGACAGCTCGACCCCCGCCGGATCGCCCCGGTCGGCGACCGGCGCCAGCGCCCCGACCCACAGCTCGGCGGTCACCTCCCGCGCCCAGCCCCGCTCCTCCAGCTCGGCGCAGAGCAGCTCCTGCGTGCCCGCGGCGCCGGTCGCGGTCTGGACGTAGGCGGGCAGCCCCCGCTCGCCGTACCACCGGCGGACGACGCCGAGCGCCTCGTCGAGGGGCACGCCCGGGTCGCCGAGCGGCAGCACCGAGTTGGCCCGGCGCGTGAAGCCGGACGCGGCCCGCAGCTCCCAGTCCCCGAGCCGCTCGCTCTCCACGGGCCGCCAGGCCCGCGCGGCGACCCGGGCCAGCTCCTCGTAGGTGGCGCCCGGACCGCGGCGACGCGCCGGGGCGGCGGGCACGGTCTTGCCCGCGACCAGCGCGGATTCCGCGATGCGGACGCTCTCGCCACTCTTGCGTGTGATCAGCAGCACACCCTTGTCCCATGATGTGAGAACACCGACCGTATCGGTGAACTTCTCACCTGGGGGACCATGTTCGATCAAGCTCCGCACGGAGACCCGTTTGCCCACGTCAGCAGCGGTGATACGGACCTCGAGTCGCCCGGCCGCAGAGATTTCCACAGGTCGGTTCACCCCTCCTGTTCGGATCATGCCCAGGAACGGAGATACTAGGGGCGGGCATCGACGACGCCGCGCTCCCGCGCGCCAGGCGGCGGAGCCTGAGGAGGCCCGCCAGCGCCCTATCGAGGAGGAACGACAGCGTGACCTACGTCATCGCGCAGCCTTGTGTCGACGTCAAGGACAAGGCGTGCATCGAGGAGTGCCCGGTCGACTGCATCTACGAGGGCCAGCGGTCCTTGTACATCCACCCGGACGAATGCGTCGACTGCGGGGCCTGTGAGCCGGTCTGCCCGGTCGAGGCCATCTTCTACGAGGACGACACTCCCGAGGAGTGGAAGGACTACTACAAGGCGAACGTCGAGTTCTTCGACGAGCTCGGTTCCCCGGGCGGCGCCAGCAAGCTGGGTCTGATCGAGCGCGACCACCCGTTCATCGCCGCGCTGCCGCCGCAGGCCGAGTAATCCCGTAAGCGGCCCGCACTCCGTGCCGCCTCGGTCCCGTACGGCCCGATCACGCCCGATCGCCGTGCGGGGCCGAGGCGTTTGCCGTACCGACCCGGCTCGTACGCACCAGAAAGTGAGCCAGCACCCGTGTCCGCAGTCTCCGACCGCCTCCCCACCTTCCCCTGGGACAAGCTGACGCCGTACAAGGCGACGGCCGCCGCCCACCCGGACGGCATCGTCGACCTGTCCGTCGGCACCCCGGTCGACCCGGTCCCCGAGCTGATCCAGAAAGCCCTGGTCGCCGCGGCGGACTCCCCGGGCTACCCGACCGTCTGGGGCACGCCCGAGCTGCGCGACGCGATCACCGGCTGGGTGGAGCGCCGCCTCGGCGCCCGGGACGTCACCCACCACCACGTCCTGCCGGTCGTCGGCTCCAAGGAGCTCGTCGCCTGGCTGCCGACCCAGCTGGGCCTCGGCCCCGGCGACCGGGTGGCCTACCCGCGCCTGGCCTACCCGACGTACGAGGTCGGCGCCCGCCTGGCCCGAGCCGAGTACGAGGTCTACGACGACCCGACCGAGCTCGACCCGGCCGGCCTGAAGCTCCTCTGGCTGAACTCCCCGTCGAACCCCACGGGCAAGGTCCTGTCCAAGGCGGACCTCACCCGGATCGTCGCGTGGGCCCGCGAGCACGGCGTCCTGCTCTTCTCCGACGAGTGCTACCTGGAGCTGGGCTGGGAGGCCGACCCGGTCTCGGTGCTGCACCCGGACGTCAACGGCGGCTCGTACGACGGCATCGTGGCCGTGCACTCCCTCTCCAAGCGCTCGAACCTCGCCGGGTACCGGGCGGCCTTCCTGGCCGGCGACCCGGCCGTCCTCGGCCCGCTCCTGGAGATCCGCAAGCACGGCGGCATGATGACGCCCGCCCCGACCCAGGCGGCGGTGATCGCGGCCCTCGGCGACGACGACCACGTGCGCGTGCAGCGCGAGCGCTACGCCGCCCGGCGCGAGCTGCTGCGCGAGGCGCTCCTCGCCCACGGCTTCCGCATCGAGCACAGCGAGGCCAGCCTCTACCTGTGGGCCACCCGGGGCGAGTCCTGCTGGGACACGGTCTCCCACCTCGCGGAGCGGGGCATCCTGGTGGCCCCGGGCGACTTCTACGGACCCGCGGGCGCCGAGTTCGTCCGCGTGGCGCTCACCGCGACGGACGAGCGGGTGGCGGCGGCCGTACGGCGCCTCTGACCGCTGCCGCGGTGCCCGGACAGGCCGAAGGGGCCCGGACGTGCCGAAGGGGCCCGGACGTGCCGAAGGGGCCCGGGGAAGCTCCCCGGGCCCCTTCAGACGTCGGAAATCGGCGTCAGCCGACCGGCAGGCCCTTCACCGGCAGCGTGTCGGCGGACGGCACGCCACCCTTCGCCAGTCCGTCGGTCGGCAGCCCGCCCTGGGCCGAACCGGCCGCGTCACCGACGAGCTGACCGGCGGAACCCGCCGCGTCACCGGCCGCCTTCTGCGCGACGGGCGTGGTCTTCTTGACCGCCTTGCCGCCGGTCTTGCCCGCGGCCGGCACCGCCTTCTTGACGGCCTTGCCGCCGGTGTCACCCGCGGACTCGGTGACGTTCTGGGCCGCGCCGTCGACGGTGTTGCCGACGTTCGCCCCGTCCAGGGCGGTCAGCCCGCCGAGGTTCGGGGTGGCAGGCAGCTCGGGGGCCGCGCTGGCGGAGCCGGCCGCACCGACCCCGGCAGCCGCTCCCGCAGCGACGATCAGCGCGGCACGGGCGATCCGGCGGGTCAGGGGGAGGGACATGGTGCTCCTTCGACGGAGAGAACAGTGAGGTTCGTGAAGTGTCCGACCCGGTCCGGGAGTTGATCGACTGGCTGTTGATCGACTGGCTGTTGATCGCCCCGGCTCGGACGCAGTGACTACCGCTCGAAGCCCGCGAAGGTTGCGGCGCCGCAACGTAAAGAGTTGGTAATGCGTCGCATTATCGGCTGCGGATAAAAACGGGCAAAGAGGCTCCCGCCGGAAAGCCCGCCGAATCCTTCCAGCCCTGTGTTCCCAAGGGTTCTCCCCGGATCACGGAGTGCACGCGAAAACCCCCGCACCCCGTCGCCGCCGAGCCGCGCGGGTAACCCGCAGGGGTGAGACCCCGCACCCCTGCGCGAGCCGACGCATGAGCTAGCGCATCGTGACGATACGGACCGCGTCCGCGCTCCGCTGTGCCCCCGCGGTGCCCGTCGACGGGGCGTCCCGCCACTCGCTCGCGGTGTTCCCGGCGACCCACTCCCGGCCCGCGTACGTCACCCGCGCGATGTGCAGCTCGGAGGCGTTGGCCACGGCCCAGTGCGCCAGCTGCCAGCCGCGCTGCTCCAGGCTCCGCCCGCCGGCCGCACTCGTGTCGGACGCCACCGGCAGCGTCACGGTCCGGTCGCCGTCCCCGTCCGCGGCGCTCGGAGACGGAGACGGCGTCGCCGCCGAGGAGCCGCTCACCTCGGCGCCGGCCGGCTCCAGCACATCGCGCCCGAAGTCCCGCGCGAGCGCGGCCCGCACCCCGTCCGGGCCCGTCGCCCGGGTCGCGGCCGGGCGGCCCTCGCAGGTCAGCGTGGCCGCGGACTGCCCGGTGAGCGCCGCGGCGAGCAGCGCGGCGTCCGGCTCGTGCTTGGCGTAGGCCTGCGGGAAACCGCTGCGCTGCACGCGCTGCGCGGCGACCGTGAGGGGCAGCCGCGTGTAGCCGGGCACCTTGACCAGGTGCTCGTAGAACTCGCCCGCCGAGTACGTCGGGTCCATGATCTCCTTCGGCGTCCCCCAGCCCTGCGAGGGCCGCTGCTGGAACAGGCCGAGGGAGTCCCGGTCGCCGTGGTCGATGTTGCGCAGGCTCGATTCCTGGAGCGCGGTCGCCAGCGCGATGGTCACGGCCCGCTCGGGCAGGCCGCGCGCGGTGCCCACGGCGGTGATCGTCGCCGCGTTCACGGCCTGCTCGGGCGTGAACGAGTACGACGCCCCGTCGCCCTTGCCGGAGACGACTTTGCAGCCCGGCTCGCCTGTGCCCCCGGTGACGTACTGCACGACAAGGTAACCGGCGACCGCGAGCAGGATCACGAAGGCGGACCCGCATCGGAAGAGGCGGCCACGACGCTTGGGAGAGGACGGCTCTGGCACGCCGTACAAGGTACTGGAGAGTACGGAGTGCCATGAGCCGGGTGGGGAAGGTGTGCACCGGGCATGGCGCGTTAGGGTCGACGGCATGGCCGACACCTCGCTTGACCTCACGCTGGACGCCGCGGAGCTCACCGCCCGGCTCGTCGACTTCCGGTCCGAGAGCGGCACCGAGAAGCCGCTCGCGGACGCGATCGAGACCGCGCTGCGCGCGCTGCCGCACCTGACGGTCGACCGGTACGGCAACAACGTCGTGGCCCGCACGAACCTGGGCCGCGCGGAGCGGGTGATCCTGGCCGGACACATCGACACCGTCCCGATCGCCGACAACGTCCCCTCCCGGCTCGACGAGGACGGCGTCCTGTGGGGCTGCGGCACCTGCGACATGAAGTCGGGCGTCGCGGTCCAGCTGCGCATCGCGGCCACGGTCCCGGCCCCGAACCGCGACCTGACCTTCGTCTTCTACGACAACGAGGAGGTCGCCGCGGAGCTGAACGGCCTCAAGCACGTCTCCGAGGCGCACCCCGAGTGGCTGGAGGGCGACTTCGCGGTTCTCCTGGAACCGTCGGACGGCCAGGTCGAGGGCGGCTGCCAGGGCACGCTGCGGGTCCTGCTGAAGACCACGGGCGAGCGGGCCCACTCGGCACGCGGCTGGATGGGCTCCAACGCGATCCACGCGGCGGCCCCCATCCTCGCCCGCCTCGCCTCCTACGAGCCCCGCTGGCCGGTGATCGACGGCCTGGAGTACCGCGAGGGCCTGAACGCGGTCGGCATCAGCGGGGGAGTGGCCGGCAACGTCATCCCCGACGAGTGCGTCGTCACCGTCAACTTCCGCTACGCGCCCGACCGCACGCCCGAGGAGGCCGTCGCGCACGTCCGGGAGGTCTTCGCGGACTGCGGGGTGGCGGAGTTCGAGGTCGTCGACCACAGCGGCGCGGCGATGCCCGGTCTGTCCCACCCGGCGGCCAAGGCGTTCATCGAGGCGGTCGGCGGCACCCCGATGCCGAAGTACGGCTGGACCGACGTCTCCCGCTTCTCGGCCCTGGGCGTCCCGGCGGTCAACTACGGCCCGGGCAACCCCCACTTGGCGCACAAGCGGGACGAGCGCGTGGAGATCGCCAAGATCCTCGCGGGCGAGGAGCGGCTGAGGAACTGGCTGACCGCCTGACCTCGCCGGGACGCCCTCGTGTTTACGGCGCTCCATCGCGGACATGCTCACGTCCCTCGTTCGTAACCCGCGTAGATCTACGCTGAGGTGGAACGACAGGCACGACGGAGGGAGCGCACATGGCGACCGGCAACCCGGAGGGGAAGAAGCAGCCGCCGGAGGAGAAGCGCCTGGGCCCGGTCCTCCAGCGGCGGGACCAGGTGCAGGCCAGCACGACCGACCAGCGGCTGCTGGACGAGCGGGCGCCCTCCGACTGGGTGCACACCGACCCCTGGCGCGTGCTGCGCATCCAGTCGGAGTTCATCGAGGGCTTCGGCACCCTCGCCGAACTCCCGCCCGCGATCAGCGTGTTCGGCTCGGCGCGGACGCCGGCGGACTCGCCCGAGTACGAGGCCGGGGTCAAGCTGGGCCGAGGGCTGGTGGACGCGGGCTTCGCAGTCATCACGGGCGGCGGCCCGGGCGCGATGGAGGCGGCCAACAAGGGAGCCGTCGAGGCGAGCGGCATCTCGGTCGGCCTGGGCATCGAGCTGCCGTTCGAGCAGGGGCTGAACCCGTACGTCGACATCGGCCTCAACTTCCGCTACTTCTTCGTGCGGAAGATGATGTTCGTGAAGTACGCCCAGGGATTCGTCGTCCTGCCCGGCGGCCTCGGCACCCTCGACGAACTCTTCGAGGCCCTCACGCTCGTCCAGACCCAGAAGGTCACCCGCTTCCCGATCGTCCTCTTCGGCACGGAGTACTGGGGCGGCCTGGTGCACTGGCTGCGGGACACGGTGATCGCGCAGGGCAAGGCGGCGGAGAAGGACCTGCTGCTGTTCCACGTGACGGACGACGTGGACGAGGCGGTGGCGCTGGTGTCGAAGGAGGCGGGCAGGTAGGGGTCTTTTCGAGCCCGGCCCCTTGTCCGACCGTGTCGGGTGGCGGGTGGGCATAGGTCCGGGAGCACGGCGAGCTCGTCGTCGGAGTCGCTGC
>NZ_JBEYZD010000090.1:0-32991 GCF_040645895.1 Streptomyces olindensis
GGCCGGAACAGGACTGGACGGTGTCGACGTACCAGGCCTCGGCGGTACCGCTGGCCAGGGCACGGGCCGCGCCCATCAGCACCATGCCGGCGCCGGGACCGCACCGCGCCGCCGCCCCGAGGAGTCCGCCGCCGCCCTCGGCGCCCTCCAGTCCGGCACCGCGGCCGCCCGTTCCGCCGCCGGTCCGAACACGGAGGCCGTCCCGGCCGTATCTGAGGATGCACCGGCCACGACCACGGCCGGAACAGCAGCCGACGACACCGGCCACGACCGGAACGACGACGAAGGGGGAACGGCTCGATGAGCAGCCGCGCAACGGGGGACACGGCATGGGTGCTCGAACCGGTCCTGGAGGTGCCGCACGTCGTGGCCGCCGTCCTGCTCACCCGGGACGGGCTCGTGACGGGCTGGACCGACGCGCTGTCGAAGCCGTCGGCCGAGCGGGTCGCGGCGATCACCAGCACGGTGCAGGGCGCCTGCCGCACCGCGGCGGCGGCGTTCGCCGACACCGACCGGGCCGACATCCGGCAGGTCGTCATCGAGTCGGACCACGGCTACGTGCTCATCGTGCCGACGGACCACGGCACCTGCGTGGCCGCGTACGGCGACCCCGAGGTGCGCCTGGACCTGCTCGCCCACCGGGTGCACTCGCAGGTGGCGCGCCTCGGTGAGAAGGCGATGGCCGCCGGGCCCCGAGGTGCCGACGGCGACGCGCCGGCATGACCGGCCGCCGAGGCGGCCGTCCCCTGGTTCCCGCGTACCTGTCGACCGGCGGCGTGGCGCGGCCCAGCCGTGCCCATCTGGAGCGGCTGTCGGTCCTCACCGGCAGCGGTGAACGGGCCCCGGCCGATCTGCCCGCCGCGCAGGCGGCGCTGCTGGAGGAACTGGAGCACGGGTCGCTGACGGTGGTGGAGGCCGCGGCCCTGCTGCGGCTGCCGGTCTCCGCGGTGCTCGTGCTGGCCGCCGACCTCATCGACCGCGACCTGGCGCTGGCGCGTGCGCCGATCCCGCCCGCCCGGCGCTTCGACCCCGACCTGCTGAAGAGAGTGGCCGATGGCCTCCGCGACCTCAAGCACCGTTGACGACCGGCCCGACGGCACGGACATCCACCTGCCCGACACCGCCCAGGACCTGGTGAAGATCGTGGTCACCGGGCCTTTCGGAGTGGGCAAGACGACCCTGATCCGGTCCGTCTCGGAGATCCGCCCGCTGCACACCGAGGAGCCCCTGAGCGAGGCGTCCGCGCAGGTGGACGATCTGGCCGGCGTACGGGACAAGTCGACCACCACGGTCGCCATCGACTTCGGCCGGATCAGCCTGCCGGGCGGGATCGTGCTGTACCTGTTCGGCACCCCCGGCCAGGAGCGGTTCCGGGCCCTGTGGGACGACATCGCCTACGGGGCGCTCGGCGCGCTCGTCCTGGTCGACGCCCGCCGGATCGACGCCTCCTTCGACGTGCTCGGGCTGGTGGAGGAGTCCGGACTGCCGTACGCGGTCGCCTTCAACACCTTCCCGGACTCGCCCCGCCACCACACGGCCGAGCAGTTGCGCGCCGCCCTGGACCTGGAGCCCACGACCCCGATGGTGACCTGCGACGCGCGGGAGGCGGACTCCTCGATCGACGCCCTGCTCGCGCTGGTCCAGCATCTGATCGACCACCACCCTCCGGAGCACCGGTGACCCACCCGTCCCCCGCCGAGCAGGCCTTCTCCCGCACCGCGCCCGTCCGCCTCTGGGAGGACGGCTTCGCCCGCGACCCCCGCCCCTACTACGCCGCCCTGCGGGCCCACGGCCCGGTCGGCTGGGCGGAACTCGCGCCCGGCGTGCCGGCGTACGTCGTCACCGACCGGCGGGCGGCGCTGGACCTGCTGCACGACACGGAGACGTTCTCGCGCGACCCCCGGCCGTGGGAGGCGACCGTCCCCGACGACTCGCCGGTGCTCGGCATGATGCGCTGGCGGCCCAACACCCTGTTCGCCGACGGCGCCGCGCACCTGCGGTACCGCACCACGCTGATCGACGCCTTCGACCTGGTGGAGCCGCACGACCTGCGGGCCCGGGTGCACCGGGCGGTGCACCTGCTGGTGAGCCGGTTCGGGCCGCGGGGCGAGGCCGACCTGGTCGGCGAGTTCACCAGGCCCCTGATGGCTCTGGTGTTCAACAGCCTGTTCGGGATGCCGGACAGCGCGAGCGACCGGCTCGACGCCGCGATCGGCAAGGTGATCGAGGGCGGCGCCCAGTCCGCGCAGGGCGAGGCCGAGTACGCCGGATACGTGCTGGAGCTGATCGCGGCCAGGACCGCGCGGCGCGGCGAGGACCTGCCGAGCCGGCTGCTGGACCATCCGGCCGGGCTGACGCCCGAGGAGGTCACCTGGCAGGTGTTCCTCACGCTCGGCGCGGGCTACGAGCCGACGTCCAACCTGCTGTCCAACGCGCTGTCCAGGATCCTCGGCAACCCCGCCTTCTACTCGACCCTCACCAGCGGCGCCCGGCCCGTCGCCGAGGCGGTGCTCGACGTCCTGCACCACGAGACGCCGCTCGCCAACTACGGCATCCACTACGCCCGCACGCCCGTCACCTTCCACGGCGTGTGGATCAGGGCCGCGGTGCCCGTGGTGATCTCGTACGGGGCGCTCACCCGGGCCGCCGAGGAGGAACGCGTCGAGGAGCGCCGCCCGGGGGACGCCTCCCACCTGTCCTGGTCGGCGGGCCCGCACGCCTGCCCCGTCCGGCAGCCCACCCTGCTCATCGCCACGGAGGCGATCGAGCGGCTCACCCAGTGGCTGCCCGACCTGGAACCGGTGCTGCCTCGCGAGCGCCTCACCTGGCGGCCCGGTCCCTTCCACCGCTCGCTGACGGCGCTGCCCGTCCGTTTCAGCCCCCGCTCCCCCGACCAGCCTGGAGGACGTCCGTGACCGTGACCGACCGCATCGCCCTCGACCCGCTGGGCGCCGACATCGCCGGCGAGAGCGCCCGGCTGCGCGCCCTCGGCCCGATCGTGCCGGTGGAGCTGCCCGGCGGCATCCCGGCCTGGGCGCCCACGCGGTACGACACGCTGAAGGAGCTCATCCTCGACCCGCGGGTGAGCCGGGACCCGCGACTGCACTGGCGGCTGTGGCCCGAGGTCGGCGAGCACCCGTCCTGGGGCTGGATCCTGGGCTGGGTGGGCGTGGTCAACATGCTCTCCACCTACGGCGCCGACCACACCCGGCTGCGCAGGCTGGTGGCGCCCAGCTTCACGCACCGGCGCACCGAGGCGATGCGGCCCCGGGTGGAGGCGATCACGGCGGAGCTGCTGGACGCGCTCGACGCCGCCGGCGAGGAGACCGTGGACCTCAAGGAGGGGTTCGCGCATCCGCTGCCGATGCGGATCATCTGCGAACTGTTCGGCGTGCCGGAGGCGTTGCGGGAGGACACGGTCCGGCTCGTCGCGGCCATCATGGACACCTCCGACCCGAGCCCGGAGCACGCGGCGTCCGTGCAGCGGCAGATCGGCACGGTGCTGCCCGCGCTGATCGCGCACAAGGCCGCGCATCCCGGTGACGACATGACCACCGAGCTGATCCGGGTCCGGGACGAGGACGGCGACCGGCTCAGCGACGAGGAGCTGCTGTACACGCTGCTGCTGGTCATCGGCGCCGGTTTCGAGACCACCGTCAACCTCATAGGCAACGCGGCCGTCGCCCTGCTGCGCCGCCCCGAGCAGTTCGCGGCCGTGCGGTCCGGGGAGATCGGCTGGGACGCCGTGGTCGACGAGACGCTGCGCGCGCACCCGTCGATCGCGTCGCTGCCGCTCCGGTTCGCGGTCACCGACCTCACCGTCGGCGGCGTCGAGATCCCGGCCGGAGACGCCATCATCACCACGTACGCCGCCGCGGGCCTCGACCCCGAGCACTACGGGCCCGACGCCGGCCTCTTCGACGCCACGCGCACGGCCGACGACCATCTGTCGTTCGGCATCGGGGTCCACCGCTGCATCGGCGCGCCGCTGGCCCGTCTGGAGGCCCTCACCGCGCTGCCGGCGCTGTTCGACCGCTTCCCGGACCTGCGCCTGGCCACCGGCGACGAGGGCCTGCGCCAGGTGCCGTCGTTCATCGCCTTCGGCTGGCAGGAGATCCCGGTGCGGCTGCGGGGCTGAGGCGGCCGGACGCGGGGGCGCGGGAGCGCGACCGGTCCCCCGTTCCGGTCGAGCCCCCGCGATGTCTCGAACTTACGTCCATGGCCGAGTTCTTGTGAACCGCGTCGATGCCCGCTGCCGGCCCGGCAGGGCTCACCCGTGCACAGCCGAGTCCGGATGGCCCGGTTTCGTCCCGCCGGGAGTGCGCCAACCGGTTGCCCCCGGCGGCGGCCCGGTCATGAGCGGGGGTGGAAAACCGGCAGGTCGAGGTCGCCCAGGGCCAGGTGGGCGAGCACGACCTCGTACAGGTCGGTGCCCGCGGCCAGCAGCTGGCGTTCCAGGACCGGTTCGGCGCTGCGGACGTGCTCGCGCACGGTCTGCGCGTGCATGCCCAGGGCCTGCGCGGCCCGTTCCGCGTTGCCGCCGACGGCGATCCAGGTGCGCAGCGTCCGGCGCGGGTTCCTCGCGTCGGCGTCGAGCCGGCCCAGCAGGTTCTGCGCCCAGGTGCGCACGGCGGGCCCGGACAGCAGGTCGGCCAGCCGCGGTCCCGGGTGTGCCGGGTCGCTCGCGAGCTGTGCGTCGGGCAGCCCGATCTGGGTGTTGACCGCCAGGTGGACGACGGCCCGGACCGTGAGGTCGGCGAAGTCCGTGCCGAGCAGGGCCTCCACGCGTTCCATCCGGGCGCGGACGGTGTTGCGGCTGACGCCGAGGACCTTGGCGGCGTTGACGGCCGTGAACTCCAGGCCCAGGCGGTTGGTGGCGAGGAGCTCGGCGCGCGTGTGGTGCGGCAGGGTGTCGAGCGGGCGCAGCAGCCGGGCCGTCCAGCCGCGCAGCGCCGTCGGGTCCATCAGGCGTTCGGGGTGGGTGCGTTCGGCGTACACGGCCGTCTTGTCGGGCCGGAAGTGCGCGACGGCGAGGGCGCTGACGGCCTGCCCGTAGGCGGTGGCGGTGCGTGCGAGGCTCTGCCGGACGCTGCCGCCGAGGAAGGTGTCCGGGTGCCGGCCGACCAGTGACCGCAGGGCGTCACCGGTGGTCTCGCGGGGGCTGACGACGATCACGTGGCCGTCCATGGCGGGGCAGCGCACGACCAGCGCCTCCTCCCGGGTCCCCTCCAGGCACTCCTCGGCGATGCGGTCCCGGGCGGCGGGATCGGACTCGACGACGTACACGCACGCCGTCTCGGCGTCCAGCAGTCCGGGCCAGAGCCCGGCGGCGACACGGCGGGCGGCGATGGTGTCCTCGACCATCAGCAGCTGCAGGATCGCCAGGCGCAGGTCGGAGGTGGCCCGCTGGAGCCGGTGTCCGGCCGCGGTCGACTCGCCCGCCGCCAGCAGCAGCTCGATCACCTGGGCGGTGTGCGTGACGACGTCGGCGGCCCGCCGGTCGAAGGGGGCCTCGCGGGAGACGGCCAGGACGCAGGCGCGGGAGGGGTGGTCCACCCGGACCAGGCGCAGGTGGCGTCCCCGGCCCTCCCACGCGGCGGAGGCGATGCGGCCGGCGGTGATGTCCGTGACGAGGCCGTGGTCCAGGGGGAGCCGGGTGCCGGCGACGAGGTTCCCGTCGGCGTCCTGCAGGGCGACCGATCCGCGCACGGCGCCGGCGAGCCAGGCGACGACCCTGCGGACGTCACGCCCGGCCGGGCGCAGGTGCTCCAGCAGTTCCTCCGCCCACGCCGCACCGGCCGGCGTCCCCTGCTGCCGGTTCCCGTCCTCTCGGCCAGCCACTCGCCCTTCCCCTCGCTCCCCGCGCCGCCTCCGGCACACCGGTCGGGGACGTTACCTCACGTGCGCCGACCGCTCATTCCGGTCCGCACGGCGGACGGCACGCGCCCCAGGCGTCCGCAGGGTCCCGCCTGCCCCGCGACGCCCGGCCCGCCCTCTCGCCGCACCCCCTCCGTCCCTCAGCCGCGGACACGGCAGGCGCACCGGCCCGCGTCCCGGCGGCAGGCGGCAGACGGCAGGCGTCCCCGACACCCCACCCTGCTCGGCCGACCCACGCGCGCGGCATAAGCTCGGCGGATGGCGAAGTACTACGACGTGCACCCCGACAACCCCCAGCCGCGCACCATCGGCCAGATCGCCGACAGCATCCGCGCGGACGCCCTCGTCGCCTACCCCACGGACTCCTGCTACGCGCTCGGCTGCCGTCTGGGCAGCCGTGACGGCATCGAGCGGATCCGCACGATCCGCAAGCTGGACGACCGGCACCACTTCACCCTCGTGTGCCAGGACTTCGCGCAGCTCGGTCAGTTCGTGCGGGTGGACAACGACGTGTTCCGCGCGATCAAGGCGTCGACACCCGGCAGCTACACCTTCATCCTGCCGGCGACGAAGGAGGTGCCGCGCATGCTGCAGCACCCGAAGAAGAAGACGGTCGGCGTGCGGATCCCCGACCACGTCGTCACGCAGGCGCTGCTCGCCGAACTGGGCGAGCCGCTGCTCTCCAGCACCCTGCTGCTGCCGGGCGAGGAGGAGCCGATGACGCAGGGCTGGGAGATCAAGGACCTCCTCGACCACGTGCTGGACGGCGTGGTCGACTCCGGCGACTGCGGCACCGAGCCGACGACGGTCATCGACTTCTCCGGTGGGGAGGCCGAGGTCGTGCGGCGTGGCGCCGGCGACACCTCACGGTTCGAGTAGGACGACACCTCACGGTTCGGGTAAAGGGCGCTTCAAGGGCCGTTCACGGTTGCACCGCGTGCCGGGGGTGGGCGAAATGCCCCGGGAAGCGGCGTGTCACGATGACCGTGATCCGCCCCGTCACGCGGACGGGTTCATCGCCCAAGCCCCGTAGAGAGGCCGCCCCGCCATGACCGCCGTACAGGGAACCGCTGTCGACATCCCCACCGAGGACGGCATCGCCGACGCGTATCTGGCCCGTCCCGCCGACGGGGCCGCCCACCCGGCGGTCCTGCTGTTCATGGACGCCTTCGGGCTGCGTCCGCAGCTGCGGTCGATGGCCGACCGGCTGGCCGCCGAGGGCTACACGGTGCTGGTGCCCAACGTGTTCTACCGGCACGGCCGCGCCCCGCTGTTCGATCTGCCCGAGTTCATCGACCCCGGTGCGCGTCCGGAGATATTCGAGCGGATCATGCCGGTCATGCAGGACCTGACGAACGAGCGGGCGATGCGGGACGCCGGTGCCTACCTGCGCTGGCTGGCCGAGTCGCCCGCCGTGGCCGACGGGCCGGTCGCGCTCACCGGGTACTGCATGGGCGCCCGGCTGTCGCTGCTCACCGCCGGCACCCATCCGGAGCGGGTCGCGGCCGCGGCCGGCTTCCACGGCGGACGGCTGGCGACGGACACGCCGGACAGCCCGCATCTGGTGGCCGGCCGGGTCACCGCCGAGCTGTACTTCGGCCACGCCGACGAGGACCCGTCGCTGCCGCCGGAGCAGATCGAGCGCCTGGAGGAGGCCCTGACCGCGGCGGGCGTCCGCCACCGGTGCGAGGTGTACACGGGCGCGCCCCACGGCTTCACGCAGAAGGACACCGCTTCCTACCACCAGGAGGGCGAGGAGCGGCACTGGGTGGCCCTGCTCGACCTGCTGAAGCGCACATTCTGACCCCAATCGACTGCTCGTCGACAGAAGTTGCCGCCCTACCGTCGGTAAGGGCTTGCCCTCTCCCGATCCCTGCGCGTAGACCTTGCTGAACACAGCCGTGACTCGGGGGGAGTTGGCTCATGGACGGCACGGTCGAGGGGTTCCGCTACGGTGCGGTGACCCCGGTGGCGGCGTATCTGATGGCCTGTCTGGGCGGGGCGCTGGGGCTGCGGTGCATCGTGCGCTCGCTGCTGAACTCGCGGTCGTGGAAGCCGGGCTGGCTGGCGTTAGGCGCCGCCTCCATCGGATGCGGCATCTGGACGATGCACTTCATCGCCATGACCGGCTTCCACGTGGAGGAGACCCGGGTCCGGTACGACGCGGCCACGACGGTGCTCAGTCTCGTCGTGGCCGTCGTCGTGGTGGGCGTCGGGGTGTTCATCGTCGGCTACCGCGGCACGAGGGGTGCCACCCTGGCGGTCGCGGGTGTCGTCACGGGGCTGGGCGTCGCCGTCATGCACTACCTGGGCATGGCGGCGATGCGGCTGAACGGCGACATCGGCTACGACCCGCTCGGTGTCACGCTGTCGGTGCTGATCGCCATCGGCGCCGCGACCGCCGCTCTCTGGGCGGCCGTCACGGTCCGCGGCCTGTGGACGAGCCTCGGGGCGAGCCTGGTGATGGGCGTGGCGGTGTCCGGGATGCACTACACGGGCATGGCCGCCGTCAGCGTCCATGTGCACGACACCACGGGCGGGACGTGGGCCGGTGAGTCACCGCTGTCCCTGCTGCTGCCCATGCTGCTGGGGCCCGTCGTCTTCCTGCTGCTGGCCGGGGTCGTGGTGATGTTCGATCCGCTGCTCGTGCTGGGCGAGCGGCCGTCCGCGCCGCACCCGGTCACCACGGGCGCCAACTCCGTTCCCGCACCGCGCGGTTCGCACCACGACGCGGCACCGCCCGTCCGCCGGCGGTGAGCAACCCGCCTGCGGGCGGCCCGGAGATCGATTGTTACGGTGCACCGGTGTCTGACTCCTCACGCGATACCGCCGAAGGCGCCGGCTGGGGCACCGCCGAACGCGGCGACTACCGGCGGCTGATGCCGCAGCAGGTCGAGAAGATCTCCTGGCTCGACCCCCGGATGCTGTGGGCGGCCCGCAACGGCGTGCTGGCCTCCTGGTTCGGCGACCCCACCGGGCGGACCCGCGGCCGGTGGGTGGCACAGCGCGAGGCCGCCGGCGCACCGGCCGACAAGGTGATCCGGCGCGACGACCCGGACCGGTTCTCCTTCCTGGTCATCGGCGACACCGGCGAGGGCGACGACCCCCAGTACGCCGTGGTGCCGGGCTTTCTGAAGACCGGTCAGGACAGCCGTTTCGCGATCCTGGCGAGCGACGTGATCTACCCGGTGGGCAGCGCGGACGACTACGGCACCAAGTTCTTCCGCCCCTACCGGGACTACCCGGCGCCGATCTACGCGATACCCGGCAACCACGACTGGTACGAGGATCTCGGCGGCTTCATGCGCGTCTTCTGCGACGACGCCCCGCCGCTGCCTCCCGAGCCCCGGCCGCGCCCGCTGACCCGGGCCTGGCTGCGGTCGCTGCTGTGGCACCGGCCGCGCCCGGACGACGGCCGGCGCCTCGCCGAGGCGCGGACGATGCGCTCGGCCCCCGCCCAGCAGGCCGTCCAGCCGGGCCCGTACTGGGCGATCGACTCCGGGCCGGTACGGATCATCGGCATCGACACGGGCCTGCTGGGCACGCTCGACGCCGAGCAGGGTGCCTGGCTGCGGGAGGTCTCCCGGGGGCCCAGGCCGAAGATCCTGATCACCGGCTCGCCGCTGTACGTGGACGGCCGGCACGAGCCGTGCGCCATCGAGGGGGGCGGCACCGTCGACGCGATCGTCCGCGACCCGGCGCACCACTACGTGGCGGCGATCGGCGGCGACATCCACAACTACCAGCGCTATCCGGTCCGGCTCGACGACGGGCGCACGATCCAGTACGTGGTCGCGGGCGGCGGCGGGGCGTTCATGCACGCCACCCACACCATCCCGCGCGTCGGCGTCGCCGGCGTCACCGAGCGGGACTTCCGCTGCTACCCGCTGCGCGGCGACTCGCTCGCCTTCTACAGCCGGCTCTACGGCCGCCGCCTGCGCATGCCGCGCTTCTTCACCCTCACCGAGGCCGAGGCGACCGCGGTGATCGCCGAGCGCCTCGGCATCACGCCGGCGCGCACCCCGGACGCCTCGACCCGGATCAGCCGGCGTGTGCGGCTGGTCGCCGGGCTGCTCGGCACCGGCCGCCGCCCCGACAAGGCGAAGCGGTTCCGGCTGCCCGTGCGGAAGATCTACACGTCGTTGTTCTCGCCGAGCTCGGCGACGTACAGCCCGCCGTTCTTCAAGTGCTTCCTGCGCCTGGACGTCTCCCCGGAGGCGGTCCGGCTGCGCTGCCACGCGGCCACCGGCAACCGCGCCCAGGAACTCGCCCCGCCGGTCGAGGACGAGGTGACGATCCCGCTGATCTGATCCGCCGGGGCGGGAACAGCGCGGGGCCCGGCCGGGTTGGCACGGACGTAGCCACTTGAACGTTCAATGATGGAGGGTCCGTGTCACCGACTCCGCGACCGCTGCGCAAGCTGGGCTTCCTGACCATCGGGCTGTTCGACGAGGCGGACCCGCGCCGGGGCCACGAGTCCACCCTGGAGATCATCGAGCTGGGCGAGCGGCTCGGCTTCGACAGCGCGTGGGTGCGCCACCGCCACCTCCAGTACGGCATCTCCTCCCCCGTCGCCGTCCTGGCCGCCGCGTCCCAGCGCACCCGGCGCATCGAGCTCGGCACGGCGGTCATCCCGCTCGGCTGGGAGAACCCGCTGCGGCTCGCGGAGGACCTGGCCACGGTGGATCTGCTGTCGGACGGCCGGCTCAACCCGGGAGTGAGCGTGGGCCCGCCGATGCACTTCGACCGGGTCAAGGGCGCGCTCTACCCGGACACGGCCGACGCCGAGGACTTCGGCTACGGGCGGGTGGAGCGGCTGCTGGACTTCGTACGGGGCGAGCCGGCGACCGGCTTCAGCGGTGTGGAGGGCTTCGAGACCTTCTCGGACCGGGTGCAGCCGCACTCCCCGGGCCTCGGCCGCCGCCTCTGGTACGGCGGTGGCAGCCTGCGGTCGGCCCGGTGGGCGGGCGAGCACGGCATGAACCTCCTCACCAGCAGCGTGGTGAAGGCCGAGGAGCCCGAGGGCCCGTACGACTTCGCGGAGATCCAGCTGGCCCAGATCCGCGCGTTCCGGGCGGCCCACCCCGACGGCGAGGCCGCCCGGGTGTCGCAGGGCCTGGTCGTGATCCCGACAGACTCCGCCTCGCCCGGGCAGCGCGCCCGGTACGAGGAGTACGCGGCCCGGCGCGCCCCCCGTACGGCGGAGCCGCAGGGCTCGGCACGGCTGCTGTTCGCGCCGGACCTGGTGGGCACCTCGGCGGAGATCGCCGAGCGGCTGCACGCGCACGCGGCGTTCCGGGAGGTGGACGAGGTGGCGTTCGCGCTGCCGTTCACCTTCGAGCACGAGGACTACGCGCAGATCCTCACCGACATGGCGACGAAGCTCGGCCCCGCGCTGGGGTGGCGGCCCGCCGCCTGAGGCGTCACCAGCGCCCGGGCTCGCTCCCGGTGATCGCCTCCGACGGCGTGCCGTCCACACCGGCCGGGACGTCCCCGGCGAGCATCACGCGGTGCATGATCCGCGGATGGTCGAGGTGGGCGGTGTCGCCGGGGGCCAGGTGCATGGTGGCGCGGTTGTCCCAGAACGCCACGCTGCCCGGTTCCCAGCGGAACCGGACGGTGTACTCGGGCCGGACCGCCTGCTCCAGCAGCATCTGAAGGATCGCGCCGCTCTCGGGCCGGGAGAGGCCGTCGATCTGCTCGACGTAGTAGCCGTTGACGTACAGGATCCGCTCGCCCGTCTCGGGGTGGACGCGCACCAGGGGGTGCAGCGAGGCGACCTGGCGGTCCAGCAGGTGGCGCACGTAGGCGTCGTCGCCGGGCCGCGGCTGGTAGCCGACGCCGAGCCGGTGCTCGGCCCGCAGCCCGTCGACGAACCGCTGGAGCGGCGCGGAGAGCCCGGCGTACGCGGCCGCCAGGTTCGCCCAGGTGGTGTCGCCGCCATAGGGCGGGACGGTCTCCGCGCGCAGGATCGTCGCGGCGGGCGGGTCGACGCGGGCGCCGTGGTCGCAGTGCCAGCCGCGCAGCAGGGTGTGGCGGCGCCGCCGCAGCCACTCGTCGTGCTCCATGCCGTACCGTCCGCCCAGCTCCAGCCGGTCGGCGGTCGTCTCGATCTCGGGGAAGTCCGGCGGCGACGCCTTGCCGCGGCGCGGCAGCACCACCGGCTCCCCGAACCGCCGCGCGAACGCCACGTGCCCGGCGTGGTCCAGCCGCTGGCCCCGGAAGAACACGACCTTCCACCGCAGCACCGCCGCCCTGATCGCGGCGACGACGCTGTCGTCGAGGTCGCCGGCCAGGTCGACGCCGTGGATCTCGGCGCCGATGTACCCGGCGACCGGCCTCACCTCCAGTCCGGCCTCCCGCACCGCCTCGTCCGTCGTCCGGCTGTCCGTCGTCATGCGCACTCCGCTGGTCGTGGGCCGGGTCCGTCCCGAAGATCGTGACAGCGATCCCGGCCGGTGGCGACACCGCACCGCGTCCTCACACGGTGAACTCCCGGATCACGACGTTCCGGAACACCGCCTTCCCGTCGATGGTGAACAGCGCGAGCCCGGTGTCGACCAGGTACGGGAAGGCCGCCGACGAGTGCGTGAACCGGCCGTCGTCCACGAACATCTCCACCGACGTGCGGTCGACCAGGATCCGCAGCCGCACCGCGCGCCGGGCCGGATCGAAGGGGCTCCGGCTCTCCTGCCAGCGGCCCGTCATGTCGGGTGACACCGAGGGGCGTCGGTTGAGGAAGGCGTAGTCGCGGTGGACGCCGGCGTCGATGTGCCGGACGCCGTCCGGGGAGCGCCTCAGCTGCAGTCCGGCGCCCGCGAGCTGGTCCCAGGTGATCTCGCAGGTCAGCTCGTAGGCGGTGCCGCGGTAGTCGAGGATCCGGGTGCCCTCCACCGCCAGGTCGCCGAGCCGCACGGTGCGCGAGACGTACCGGTCGAGCGCGGCGACCGGCCTGGACGCCAGGTGGTACGTGCCGTCGCCCCCGCGCTGCAGCGTCACCTCCCGGACGATCGAGTCGGTGCCGTTGAAGCCGTCGCTGTCGATCGTCGGGGTGATGTGGGCGTAGTCCCAGTTGTTCAGCCAGCCGATCGCGTAGCGGGTGCGCTCGTCGAGCGTGCCGTCGGCGCCCCGCTTGTCGAAGGTGACGGCTCCGTACCAGTCCCAGCCGTGGTCGAGCCACTGCGGATCGGCCGCGTCGGCGGTGAAGGCGCTGCCGTCGAAGGTGCCCGTCCAGTACGCGTAGGTGTTCGGCAGCCCTGCGCCCTTGCCGTTGGCGCTCACGCCCAGCACCCACTTCGCCGTGCCGTCGGCGGCGCGGATCCGGAACAGGTCGGGGCACTCCAGCACGCCGATCCCGCCGCGCACGAAACCGCTCACGTAGGTCCAGGACTTCAGGTCGGCGGAGTGGTAGAAGCCCACCTTGTCGTTCTCGGCGAGGGCCATCACCCACCGGCCGCGTTCCTCGTCGCGGATCACCTTGGGGTCGCGGAAGTCCCGCACGCCGGGGTTGGGCAGCACCGGTGCGGTGCCGTGCGGGCGGAACGTGCGGCCGCCGTCGGTGGAGTAGTACAGGTACTGCGCCTGGTCGGCCGGCCCGTCGTGCGGGGACATGGTGGCGAGGACGATGACCGCGCCCGCTCCGAAGCCCGCCGTGTTCCCGCTGTCGACCACCGCCGAGCCCGACCAGACGTCGCCGTTGGGGGTCGTGTCCTTGGGCACGGCGATCCCCCGGTCGGTGAAGGAGACCAGGTCACGGCTGGTGGCCAGGCGCCAGGCGGTGCCGATCTCGCCGGCGAGGTAGTCGGCGTTGTGCAGGTAGTAGTAGTGGTACTCCCCGTCGATCCAGACCGGGCGCTGCGGGTCGTTCTTCCACTGCTCGGGGACCGTGAAGTGGTACGCGGCGCGGTAACGCGCCTGGCTCGTCCGGGGCTTGGCCGCGGCCGGGCCCGCCGCGGGCAGCAGGGCCCCGGCGGTCCCCACGGCCGAACCGGCGAACAGCGCTCTCCTGGTGATCCCGCCCATCACACTCGCTCCTCCTGTCGGAGACATCGGCTCATGGGATCAGGACTTTCGGACCTAACTCGTTAAAGGTCAAGCGGTCCCACGCCTTGACAGGTTCTCGTCGCGCTCACATCATCTGGGGCATCAACCCACGGCTAACACGAGTTAGGCCCTTCACACGATGACCGACTCGCACCTCACCCGCCGCGCCCTGCTGCGGTACGGCGCCTACGGCGCGGGGGCCGCCGCCCTGGCGGGCACCGCCGCGAGCTGGGACCGGCTCACCGGAGCCGACATCCCCGGCCGGGACGACGGCTCCCTCGTCGTCGCCACGCTGGGCCCCGCCTACGGGCCGGAGGCCATCCGTACGCTCCAGGAGGGCTTCGCCGAGCTGCACCCCGACATCAAGCTCCGGATCAACGCGGTCCAGGCCGTCGACTGGTCCGACTTCTTCGCGAAGATCCTCACCCAGGTCGCCGCGGGCACCGCCCCCGACCTCGTCTACGTCGCCACCGAGGGCGTGCAGTTGTTCGCGCAGCGCCTCGGCGTGGCCCTGGACACGTGGGTGAAGCGGGACGCGGCCGAGCTGAAGGAGTACTTCGCGGACGTCCACCCCTCGCTGGTGGAGTCGATGATGTACGAGGGCAGCCTCTACCAGCTGCCGGTGGAGTTCAACGCGGCCGACATGTACTTCAACCGGCAGGTGCTGGACCGGGCGGGCGCCGCGTTCCCGCCGGCCGACTGGACCCGCGACGACTTCACGGCGCTGCTGCGGGACATGAAGCGGTCGAGCGGCTCCCGCTTCACGCCGTACTTCTGGACGAACCGGCTCTGGGGCGGCGTGGTGCCGTGGCTGTTCGCCAACGACACGAACCTGCTCGCCGAGTCGAAGGCGCCCGGCGGGCAGTGGCTGTGGGACGGCTTCTACCCGGCCGGGCAGCGCCGGGGCCGCGGCGGGGGCTTCCGCTGGACGACACCGCAGGCCACGCACGACCGCGTGGAGGAGGTCTACGACTACCTGGCCTCACTCATCCAGGAGGGCCTGTGCACCCGCCCCGAGGGCGGCAACGGCCAGAACCTCATCGGCGTGTTCTCCACGGGCCGGGTCGGGGTCACCCCGGCGGGCGGCTTCTGGGCGGGCGGACTGCACCTGGCGGGCATGGACCGCGACGGGTTCGACGTGCAGTACTTCCCGCGCTGGCGCACCCAGCGCATGCAGTACGGCGCGGCGGGCTACGCGCTGCTGCGCACCTCGACGATGCAGGACGAGGCGTGGGAGTTCATCAAGTACGCCGCCCGCAAGGACACCCTGGAGCGGCTGTTCGCCACGAACCAGACGACCCCGGCCCGCCGCTCGCTGCTCACCGCCGAACGCTACGAGAAGACCGGCCCGGCGCACTGGCCGGTCTTCTACGACACCCTCGACCGCTTCCCCGACACGGGACCGATCCCGGCGCCGCCGCAGGTCGCCGAGGTCGAGCAGGTGCTGCTGAAGCACACCGGCACGGCCCTGGCCTCGCCGCGTTCGGTACGACCCGCGCTGCGCCGGATGCAGGGCGATCTGGAGAAGGCCATGGAGCGTGAGGTATGACGAACACCCAGATACCGCCCGCGCGTGCGGCACGGCCCGAGACGCCGCCGTCCCCGGCGGCGGGGCGGCCCCCGGCCCGCGACCGCGGCACCCGGCTGCTCGCCACCCTGTTCCTCGCCCCGACGATCGTCGGCATCGTCGTCTTCACGGTCGTGCCGATCATCGGCTCGGTGGTGCTGAGCCTCTTCCACTGGAACGTGATCGACTCGCCGAGCTACGCCGGGCTCGCCAACTACGGTGAGGTGTTCGGCGACGAGACCGTGCTGGTGTCCTTCCGCAACACGCTGGTGTTCATGGTGTTCGCGGTGGCGCTGCAACTGCTCGTCGCGCTGGTCCTGGCGCTGGCCGTGAACGGGCGCATGCCGGTGTGGCTGCGGTCGGTGTTCCGCTCGGCGTTCTTCTTCCCGCTGGTGCTGTCCGCCGCGTCCATCTCGGTGGTGATGAAGTACCTGTTCAACCAGGACTTCGGGGTGATCAACTGGCTGCTCGGCTTCGTCGGGATCGCGCCGGTGCCCTGGCTGACGTCGGAGAACGCGGCCATGGCGACGGTCGTCCTGGTCTACGTCTGGCAGCAGTTCGGCTTCTCGTTCCTGCTGTTCGTCGGCGGCCTGAACAACATCCCCAAGGAGATCCACGAGGCCGCCGCCCTGGACGGCGCGACGGGCCTGCGCAAGCACCTGTCCGTCACCCTGCCGCTGCTGTCGCCGACCCTGCTGGTCGCCTCCGTCGTCGGCATCATCAACGCGCTGCAGGTCTTCGAGCAGCCCTACGTCCTCACCAACGGCGGGCCGGGCGACGCCACCCGCACGGTCGTGATGGTCATCTACGAGAGCGCCTTCGAGCAGCTCCGCTTCGGCGAGGCGTCCGCGGTGGGCGTGCTGCTGTTCGTGCTGATCATGGCGGTCACGGCCCTCCAGTTCCGGCTCAGCCGGCGTTTCGTCCACTACCAGTGAGCCGGGTGAGTCTTCCCATGAGCCAAGCAACCCTGTCCTACAGCCGTGTGCGGCACGGGCTGGCGCCCTGGGCGCGGATCGCCACGCTGGCCGTGTGCGCGCTGCTCACGCTCGGCCCGGTGGTGTGGACCGTCTCCACCTCGCTGCGCACCCCCGCCGAGGCGTTCGACCTGCCGCCGCAGCTGATCCCGGCGAACCCCTCCACCGAGGCCTACCGCGGGGTGTTCGACCAGATCGACGTGTGGCTGCTGGCGCTGAACTCCACGCTGGTCACGGGCCTGATCGCGGTCGGCCAGATGATCACGGCGGGCCTGGCCGGATACGCCTTCGCCCGGCTGGAGTTCCGCTTCAAGAAGCCGCTGTTCGGCCTGGTCCTGGCGACCATGATGGTGCCGCTGCAGGTCACCATCGTGCCGGTGTTCCTGGTGCTGAAGTCGATGAGCCTGACCGACACCCTGCTCGGCCTGATCATCCCGGCGTTCCCGACCGCCTTCGGCACGTTCCTGATGCGCCAGTACTTCCTGGGCATGCCCAAGGACCTGGGCGAGGCGGCGATGCTGGACGGGGCCGGGCCCTGGCGGACCTTCCGGTCCGTGTACGCCCCGCTGGCCGCGCCCGGCCTCGCGATCGTCGGTGTCCTGGCCTTCAACTACCACTGGAACGAGTTCTTCCGGCCGCTGATCCTGGAGACCTCGGGCCAGAACTACACGTTGCCGCTGGGGCTGGTCTCCCTCCAGGGCAACCTCGGCACCGGCTCCATCTCCGTCGTCCTCGCCGGTGTCGTCCTCTCCATGATCCCCGCCGTCCTCGTGTTCGTCGTCGGCCAGCGCCCTCTGCGTGAGGGCATCACTTCCGCTGGAGTCAACCGTTGAGCCTCGCCGCTCCCCCGCAGGACCCGCACGCCCCGCGCTTCCGGGTCCGCCCGCCCGCCCACTGGATGAACGACCCGAACGGTCCCTTCCGCTGGCGCGGCCGCTACCACCTCTTCTACCAGCACAACCCGGATGCCCCGGTGCATGCCAACGTCCACTGGGGCCACGCCTCCAGTCCCGACCTCGCCCGCTGGGAGCACCACCCGATCGCGCTCACGCCGACCCCGGGCGGCCCGGACGAGGCGGGCTGCTGGTCGGGGTGCGTCGTCGACGACGGGGGCGTGCCGACGGCCGTCTACACCGGCGTCGACCGGCACCACACCGGTCTCGGCGCGGTCTGCCTGGCCCGGGCGGCGGACCCGGAGGACCCCGCGCTGGCCGAGTGGACTCCCCTGCCCACGCCGGTGGTGGCGGGCCCGCCGGAGGGCCTGGACGTGACCATGTTCCGCGACCCGTTCGTCTTCCGGCACGAGGGCCGGCGCTGGGCGCTCGTCGGCGCCGGTCACGCCGACGGCACTCCGTCCGTCCTGCTGTACGACTGCGACGACCTGACCGACTGGCGGTTCGCCGGGGTGCTCCTGGACGGCCATGACCCGGCCGCCCGCGCGGCGTTCGGCGACCGGGCCACCGGCTGGGAGTGCCCGCAGCTGTACGCGACCGGCGGGGGCGAGTGGGTGCTGGTCGTGTCGCTGTGGGACGGCCATCCGTGGACCACCGGATACCTGACGGGTCATCTGGACAGCGACCTGCGCTTCTCCGCCCGGGCGGGCGGCCGGCTCGACCACGGCCGCGACTTCTACGCCCCCACCGTGCTGCAGGAGCCGGGCCGGGCCCTGATGTGGGGCTGGTCCTGGGAGGCCCGGGACCAGGGAGACGCCGACTGGGCCGGAGTGCTGACCGCTCCCCGCGTCGTCGACGTCCACCCGGACGGGGCACTGCGCGTGAGCCCGGCGCCGGAGCTGGACCGGCTGCGTGCCGCCGAGCCGTTCGTCACCGCCCCGGGCCGGGTGGCGCTGCCGGACGCGTACGACCTGACCGTCAGCGCCCGCGGCCGCACCACCGTGAGTCTGCTGCGCTCCGCCGCGGGCGCCGAGCTCACGGTCCTGCTGGATCCGGACGCGGGCACGGTCACGCTGGACCGGGACGCCTGGCCCCGCCGGGAGGCCGGGGCTCCGGTCGTCGTCCACGTGCCGGCGGGCGAGGAGCTGACGGTGCGCGTCCTCGTCGACGGCTCGCTGTACGAGCTGTTCGTCGGGGACCGGGCCATGGTCACCGAGCGCGTCTACCGACGGGCCGACGACGTCGGCGAGTTGGACGTGACGGGGCCGGACGCGACCGTCACCGGGTGGGCGCTGGTCCCACCGACGCGCGGCTGATCACCGGGCAGGCCAGGCGCCGCACGGTGGCGGGCGGGGTCCGGCCGGTGGTGATGGAGTCCAGCAGGAGCCGCGCCGCGGCCTCTCCCATCGCCCGGTGGGGCAGGGCGACGGTGGTGAGGGGCGGCGCGAGGTGCGCGGCCATGTGCTCCTGGTCGTCGTAGCCCACCACCGACAACTCGCCGGGTACGGCGATCCCGAGCCGGGTCGCGGCGTGCAGGACGCCCGCCGCGACCCGGTCGTTGTACGCGAAGATCCCGGTGGGCCGACGCTCGGCCGGTGCCCCGTCGAGCAGGCGCGCGGCGCCCTCGTACCCGCCGGAGATCTCCCCGCCGGTCCGCACGACCCAGTCCCGCGGCACGGTGATGCCCTCGGCGCGCAGCGCGTCGCGGAAGCCGCGCAGCCGCTCCACCGAGGCGATGTCGTCCTGGCCGCCGACGAGCGCCACCCGCCGGTGCCCCTCTTCCAGCAGCAGCCGGGCCGCCGTACGGCCGCCCGCGCGCTCGGCGGGGATGACGGCGGGCAGGGAGTCGTCCTCGGGCAGGCAGTTGGCCAGCACGGAGTGGGTGCGGTGCAGGCCCTCGGGGACGCGGACGCGGCGCAGGGACATGGCCGCGTAGATGATGCCGTCGACGCGCCGGTCGAGGAGTTCGGCGACCGCCGCGTCCTCCTTGGCCGGGTCGCCGCCGGAGTCGACGGTGAGGACCAAGTGCTCCGCGGCCCAGGCGGTGTCCATGGCGCCGCGCAGCAGCCGCCCGGCGAACGGGGAGGAGGCGATCTCGTCGGTGACCAGGCCGATCACGGCCGTACGGCTGCGGCGCAGGCCGCGCGCGACGGGGTCGGGCCGGTAGCCGAGCCGGGCGGCGGCCTGCCGGATGCGTTCCTGCGTGGCGGGCGAGAGGTTGCCCTCGGCGCGGCCGTTGAACACGAAGGAGACCGCGGTGTGCGACACGCCGGCGAGCCGGGCCACGTCCCGCGAGGTGGGACGCCCCGCTCCCGACGCCGTTTTCCGCTCGGCGCTGCCCATGCCGTCCGCCGTCCTCATCCCCCACCTGTCCGGTTGATCATTGCTCACCCTATCCGTGACGCTGGAGGGACGACACAGTCAACGGGAAGGTCCGACGGTGATCAGCATCCCGACGCACACGCTCAACGACGGCACGACGCTCCCCGCCCTGGGCCTGGGCACCTGGCCGCTCGGCGACGACGAGGCGCAGCAGGCCGTGCTCTCCGCCCTGGAGGCGGGCTACCGCCTGATCGACACGGCGACGAACTACCGCAACGAGACGGGGGTCGGCCGGGCCGTGGCCTCCGGTGTGGTGCCCCGCGAGGAGATCGTCGTGACGACGAAGCTCCCGGGCCGCCACCACGGCTACGAGGAGACCCTCGCCTCCTTCGAGGAGTCCCGGGCCCGCCTCGGCCTGGAGTACGTCGACCTGTACCTGATCCACTGGCCGCTGCCCCGCGTGGACCGGTACGTCGACTCCTGGAAGGCCATGGTCAGGCTGCGCGAGGACGGTCTCGTGCGGTCGATCGGCGTCTCGAACTTCACGGCCGGGCACATCGAGCGGCTGGAGAAGGAGACCGGGGTGCTGCCCTCCGTCAACCAGATCGAACTGCACCCCTCCCTGCCGCAGGAGGAGCTGCGCGCCTTCCACGCGGGCAAGGGCATCGTCACCGAGAGCTGGAGCCCGCTGGGCCGGGGCACGCCCGTGCTGCAGGACCCGGCCGTGGCGCGGGTCGCCGAGGCGCACGGGGTGACGCCCGGGCAGGTCGTGCTGCGCTGGCACACGCAGCTCGGCGCGGTGCCCATCCCGAAGTCGGCGAGCCCCGAGCGGCAGCGCGCCAACCTCGACGTCTTCGGCTTCGAGCTGAGCGCGGACGAGATGAACGCCGTCGCGGCCCGGGCGCACCGGCGGGTCGGCGGGGACCCCGAGGTGCACGAGGAGTTCTGACGGGTACCCGGGGCCCGCGAGGCAGGAAGGAGCCGCGGGTGGCTGACCGGGACCGGCTGCGGGACTACCGCGGCAGACGCGACTTCGACCGGACCGGCGAGCCCCGGGGCAGCGGCGCCGCCCGCGGGGACGGGCCCCGGTTCGTGGTGCAGATCCACGACGCGAGCACGATGCACTTCGACTTCCGCCTGCAGGTGGACGACGTGCTGAAGTCCTGGTCGGTCCCGAAGGGCCCCTCGGCGGACCCGAAGGACAAGCGGCTGGCCGTGCCCACGGAGGACCATCCGCTGGAGTACGAGGAGTTCGAGGGGGTCATCCCCCGCGGCGAGTACGGCGGCGGCACGGTGATCGTGTGGGACCACGGCACCTACGAGCCGCTGAGCCACGACCGCGAGGGGCGGCCCGTGGACTTCGCGGAGTCGCTGGAACGCGGCCACGCCACGTTCCGGCTGAGCGGCTCCAAGCTGCACGGCGAGTACGCCCTCACCCGGTTCCGCGGCGACCGGGACGGCGACGGCGAGGAGGCCTGGCTGCTGGTGAAGCGGACCGGGGGCGGCTCCCGCACCCACGGCGCCCCGGATCCCCGGCGCGCGCGTTCGGCCAAGTCGGGCCGCACCCTCGCCCAGGTCGCGGCGGACGCGGCCGGGGAGTGAGGCGGCCGCGTCTTCCCTGGCGAAGGGCGGAGCCGTGGGACGCCCCTAGGTCGTGTCCCCGATCCCTTTCCGGGTGGTTCCCGATGGTGTGAGGGCCGGCCACTTGGTGAGCTGATCCCATGAGCCAACAGCACTCGTCCCGCCGTCCGCTCCTCGTCTCCCTCGCCGCCGTCCTGGGACTGCTCGCCGCCGTCCCCTCCTGTGCGGCCGACCACCCTCCGCCGCGATTACACCTGAAGCAACAGGCCCCGCACGCAAGGACCCAGGCCGTCCTGGACGAGATCGTCGCGCAGGGCACGCCCGGAGTCATCGCCCAGGTACGCGACCGGAACGGGGTCTGGGCCGGACGGGCCGGTGTCCGCGCGCTCGGCACGGAGAGGCCTCGGAGCACGCACGAGAGGTTCCGCATCGCCAGCGTGACCAAGACCTTCACCGCCACGGTGCTCCTGAAGCTCGAAGCCGAGGGGAAGCTGTCGCTGGACGACAGCGTGGCCCTGTGGCTGCCGGGAGTGGTGCACGGCAAGGGGTACCGGCCCGCGCACATCACCGTGCGGCACCTGCTCAACCACACGAGCGGAATCTTCGACTACAACATGGACGAGGGCTTCCGCGCCCGGTACGCGGGGGACGAGTTCGAGCGGAACCGCCACGTCAGGTGGTCGCCGCGAGAGCTGGTGGACATCGCCCTCCGCCACCCTCCGAACTTCCAGCCGGAGCAGGGCAGCAGGCCCGGCCGGCCCGGCAGGTGGGACTACTCGGACACCAACTACCTCCTCGCCGGCATGGTCGTCGAGAAGGCCACCGGCCGCAGCTACGCGCACGCGGTCGAGCGCCTCGTCATACGGCCCCTCGGTCTGCGGGGCACGAGTGTGCCGGGCGCATCGCCCCGGCTGCCCGCACCGCACGCGAGGCACTACTCCACGCTGTTCGAGGACGGGCCGCGGGCGAAGGTGCGTGACGTCACCGAGTTCAGCCCCACCGTCGCCTTCTCCGCGGGACAGATGATCTCGACGGTCGGCGACGTCAACAGGTTCCTGTCCCGGCTGCTCGCCGGTGAGCTGCTGCCGCCCGCCCAGCAGCGGCAGCTGCTCGACGCCGTCCCCGTCGACGGGGACAAGGGACATGGCGGTCCGCAGGACGTCTACGGCCTGGGCCTGCGGCACTTCAAGCTCGCTCAGGGCTGCTGGGCCTGGGGCCACGGCGGCATGATCCCCGGCTCCGCGACCCGCGCCCTGGCCTCGGCGGACGGCCGGCGGGCCATGACCATGAACCGCAACGGCGACTGGGGCGAGCAGCGCCTGGAGGACGCGGCCGTCGAGGCTGAGTTCTGTACCCCGGACAGTGTGGACGCGCCCTGACGGGCCGGTCAGAACAGTGGTGTGAGCGACTGCTCGCACCAGATCGTCTTGCCGCGCGTGGTCTGCCTGCTGCCCCAGCGCTGGGTGAGCTGCGCGACCAGCAGCAGGCCGCGGCCGCCCTCGTCGTCCTGGTGCGCCCGCCGCAGGTGCGGGGAGGTCGAACTGCCGTCGGAGACCTCGCAGATGAGGGTCCGGTCGCGGATCAGACGGAGCTGGATGGGCGCGGCGCCGTACCGGATGGCGTTGGTGACCAGCTCGCTGACGACGAGTTCGGTGACGAAGGCCGTCTCGGTCAGGCCCCACGCGGTCAGCTGGTCGGTGGCGGCCTGGCGGGTGGCGGCCACCTGCGCGGGGTCGGGCGTCACGTCCCAGGTGGCGACCTGGTCCGCGCCGAGCGCCCGGGTACGGGCCAGCAGCAGCGCCACGTCGTCGCCGGGGTCCTCCGGCAGTACGGCCTTCAGCACGGTGTCGCACAGGGCGTCGAGCGAGTCGGCGGGCACGGTCAGGGCACGGCACAGCTCGTCGGTGGCGTGGTCGACGTCGCGGTAGCGGTCCTCGACGAGGCCGTCGGTGTAGAGGGCGACGACGGAGCCCTCGGGCAGCTGGAGCTCCGTCGCCTCGAACGGCAGCCCTCCGACGCCCAGCGGGGGCCCCGCGCTCATGGGGATCAGCCGGGCGGAGCCGTCGGGCAGCACCAGCGCGGGGGCGGGGTGCCCGGCGGCGGCCAGGTTCAGGCGGCGCGCGACGGGGTCGTAGACGGCGTACAGGCAGGTCGCGCCGAGCTCCGGGACCTCGTCGCCCTGGTCGTCGGAGGCGAGGTGCGTGACCAGGTCGTCGAGGTGGGTGAGGAGTTCGTCCGGCGGCA
This sequence comes from Streptomyces olindensis, assembly GCF_040645895.1. Classification (NCBI taxonomy): domain Bacteria; kingdom Bacillati; phylum Actinomycetota; class Actinomycetes; order Kitasatosporales; family Streptomycetaceae; genus Streptomyces; species Streptomyces olindensis. Next base: position 23,502 of record NZ_JBEYZD010000090.1, read on the forward strand.
GGTCCACGTCGGCGAGGGTCCGTACGGCCGTGACCAGCCGGCCCATGGTCGCCGAGGAGGGGATGCCGTGGCCCACGACGTCCCCGACGACCAGGGCGACCCGGCTGCCCGAGAGCGGGATGACGTCGAACCAGTCGCCGCCGATGCCGGCCGCCGAGCCGGAGGGCAGGTAGCGGTGGGCGACCTCGACGGCGGCCTGGCCGGGCAGGCCCTTGGGGAGCAGGCTGTGCTGGAGGGCCAGGGCGGTGGTGCGCTCACGGGCGAAGCGGCGGGCGTTGTCGACGCAGACCGCTGCCCGGCTGGCGAGTTCCTCGGCGAACACCGCGTCGTCGTCGCCGTAGTCGTCCGGCTGTGCCACGCGCACCGCCACGGCGACCCCCAGGGTGGTGCCGCGGGCCCGCAGCGGGACCGCCATCATCGAGTGGACGCCCTTGCGGTAAGGGCGCCCTTGGGGGGATCGCGTGTTGCGCTCGGCGACCCAGCGCATGAACGCCGGCTCCCCCGCCTGGCTGAGGATCGCACGGCCCTCCCGCATGGCCCGGGCGATCGGCGAGAACGACGGGTAGACGTCCACTTCTCCCAGGTGGACGGCCGCTTCCGGCGTGCCCTCGGTGACGGAGCCGTGGGCGACCCGCCGCAGTGTGATCTCGTCGGCGGAGGCCGCGGGCGGCTCGTCCGCGCCGAGGACCCAGTCGTACAGGTCGACGCTGGCGAAGTCCGCGAACCGGGGCACCATGACCCCGGTCAGCTCCTCGGCCGTGCGCACCACGTCCAGGGTGGTGCCGATGGCCGCCGCGGCCTCGTTGAGCAGGGCCAGCCGCTGCCGGGCCCAGTACTGCTCGGTGCTGTCGAAGGCGGCCAGGGCGGTGCCCACGAGCTCGCCGGAGGCGTCTCGCAGCGGCCACATCTCGGTGACCCAGGCGTGGTCCCGGTTCAGGGCCGGTGCGCCGGTGTAGCTCTCGTACCTCAGGGGCCGGCCCGTCTCGACGACGTGGCGCAGGTGCCAGTTGAAGCCGCGGCTGTGCTCGGCCTCCTCGACGGTCTCCGGGAAGTGCCGGCCGAGCAGGGTCTCCTCGGACACGCCCATCACGTGGCAGGCGGCCTCGTTGAGCCGCAGGTAGCGCTGGCCGGTGTCGAAGACGGACATGGACATGGACGCCTGCTGGAACGCGCGGCCGGCCAGGGAGGTCTCCCCGCGGCCGGGGGGCGCGGCGGTGATCACGTATCCGTCCGGTTCGCCGTCCCGCCCGGTCACGGCGCACGCCCTGACGCGCACCCCGACGAGGTAGCCGTCGCGGTGCCGCACCATGACGGTGCCCGACCGCGCGGACACCGCCTCGGGCGGCACGTCCTCGGCGAGCAGGCTCCGTACGGACCGGCCCACGGCCTCCTCGGCCGCGTAGCCGGTCAGCTGCCGGGCACCCTCGCTCCACCCCGTCACTGTGCCGCGGGCGTCGATGATCGCAGCAGCGGAGGCGTCCTCCATATCGTCCAGGATTATCCCTTTGCGGCCCTCTATCAACCGCGCCGCCGCATTCGGGACGCCGTCAGGCCCGGTGGGCGCGGAGCGCGGCGAGCGCCCGGTCGGCGTGGGCGTTCATGCGCAGTTCGCTGCGGACGACGTCGAGGACGGTGAAGTCCGGCGCTATGACGAACGTGGTCCGCTTGGTGGGCGCCAGGGAGAAGCCGCGGTGCACGCCGAACCGCGCCCGGACGGTGCCGTCGGCGTCGGACAGCAGCGGCATGCCGAGGCCATGCCGGCCGGCGAACTCCTGCTGGCGCTCCACGGCGTCCCCGCTGATGCCCACGGGGCGTGCGCCGACGGCGGCGAACTCGGCGGCGAGGTCGCGGAAGTGGCAGGCCTGCGCGGTGCAGCCGGGGGTCAGGGCGGCGGGGTAGAAGAAGAGCACGACCGGCCCTTCGGCCAGCAGCCCGGACAGGGTGCGCTCGGTGCCGGTCTCGTCGGGCAGGGCGAAGTCCTCGACCTTGTCCCCGGTCTCCACGCGCGCGGTCACGACCGGCCCTCCGCGTTCCGTGCGACACCGCGGGCCCAGAGCACCAGGGGCACCTGCAGGGGCAGCCGTCCGAAGGCCGCGGCCTTCTGCGGCGCGGGGCGGTGGCGCCAGTCGGCGGCCATCTTGACGTTGGCGGGGAACACCCCGACGAAGAAGGCGGCGGTGGCCAGGGCGGCCGCCTTGCGGGTGCGCGGCAGGGCGAGGCCCGCGGCGAGCGCGAGCTCGGCGGCGCCGCTGGCGTAGGTCCAGGCCCGGGGCGTGCCCGGCAGGCCGGTCGGGATGGTCGCGTCGAACGGGCGGGGAGCGGCGAAGTGGGCGACGCCTGCGGCGGCCAGCAGGCCGGCGAGCAGCAGGGGCGAGCGTTCGGACCGGGACACGGTTCCTCCTCTGGTGGCCTGCCGCGCGATATTACTGGACGGTAGACAGGTCAGTCCGGCGGGCCCTGCGGCCGCCGGTGGCGGTTGCCGGGCGTGTAGCCGAACGAACGCCGGAAGACGTCGATGAACGCGCTGGCGGAGGACCAGCCGCAGCGGTGGGCGACGGTCGTGACGGGCAGGCCGTCGGCCAGCATCCGCAGGGCGTGGTAGAGCCGCGACTGGGTGCGCCACTGCGGGAAGGTCATGCCGAACTCGCTGCGGAAGAGCCGGCTGAGGGTGCGCTCCCCCACTCCGGTCGCGGCGCCGAGCGCGGCGAGCGTGCGCGGATCGGCGGGGTTGTCGTGGACGAGCGCGCAGACGGCGGCCAGGCGCGGGTCGGCCGGGGTGGGCAGGCGCAGGGGCTGCTGCGGCGACAGGCGCAGCTGGTCGTGCAGGACGGCGCGCAGCCGGCGGCGTTCGGGGCTGTCGTCGCCGGGGTCGCGGGTGTAGGCGAGGATCAGCTCGCGCAGCAGCGGGCTGACGGCGAGGACGGCCGGGTGGTCGAGGCCGAGGGGGTTGTCGCCGGCGGGCAGGCCGACCAGGTGCAGGTCGAGGCGGCCGTGGGCGCGGTGGGCGTGCACGGTGCCTGCGGGCACCCAGATGGCGCGGGTGCCGGGCGCGAACCAGGTGCCGGCGTCGGTGGTGACGGCGACGACGCCGGAGCCCGCGTAGACGATCTGGTGGTCGTCGTGGCGGTGGGCGTCGATGCGGTCGCCCGCGCTCAGTCGCTGGGCACGCGTCGGTGCCGTGGGGGTGTGGCGGATGTTCGGCACAGTTCGGCAGATTATCGGAAGCGGGCCAGGCGCTCCCCGGACGACGATCGCCGGGTGACCGCTTCGAGACGCGACCGATCCGTCGTCCTGATGTCCCTGGGGCACGCCTGTGTGGATGTGTACCAGGGAGCCGTCGCCGCTCTGGTGCCGTTCTTCGTCGCCGAGCGGGCCTACTCCTATGCCGCCGCCTCGGGCGTGGTCCTCGCCGCGTCCCTGCTGTCGTCGCTGGTGCAGCCGCTGTTCGGGGTGCTCACCGACCGGCGCGCGATGCCGTGGCTGCTGCCGCTGAGCGCGCTCACGGCCGGGGCAGGTGTCGCCCTGAGCGGGGTGACCGGCTCCTATGCGACGACCCTGGCGGCGGTCGCCGTGTCCGGGGTCGGGGTGGCCGCCTACCATCCGGAGGCCGCCCGGGTGGCCAGGGCCGTCGCGGGCGGCCGGCACACGGGGATGAGCTGGTTCTCCTTCGGCGGCAACGCGGGTTTCGCCCTGGCGCCTTTGCTGGTCCTGGCCGTCATGGCGGTGGGCGGCCTGCGCGCCTCTCCCCTGCTGGTCGTCCCGGCGCTGGTGGGCGCGGCGCTGTGTGCGGCGGCGGTGCGTGCCGCCGGGAGCGGTACGGAGGGTGCCCGTGCGGCCGTCGCCGGGGGCCGGGACGACTGGGCGTCCTTCCTGCGGCTGTCCGGTGCGGTGGTCTGCCGCTCGGTGGTGTTCGTCGGCCTGAGCGCGTTCGTCTCGCTGTACGTGCGCGCACGCACCGGCGGCGGGGAACCGGCCGGTACGGCGGCGCTGTTCGTCCTCTATGCCGGGGGTGCCGTGGGGACGCTGGCCGGGGGCCGGCTGGCCGAGCGGTACGGGCGGCTGGCGGTGGTGCGCCGGTCGTACGCCCTGACGGTCCTGGCCGTGGCCGGTGTGCTCCTGGTGCCCGGACCGGCGGTGTACCTGTTCGTCGCCTTGACGTCGATGGGCCTGTACGTGCCGTTCTCGCTGCACCTCACCCTGGGACAGGACTTCCTGCCCCGGCGGGTGGGCACCGCGAGCGGTGTCACGCTGGGGCTGACGGTGAGTGTCGGCGGCCTTGCGGCCCCCGCGCTCGGGGCCCTGGCCGACGCGACCTCGCTGCGGACGGCCCTGGTGCCGCTGATCGCCCTGCCCGCGCTGGGCGGGCTGCTGCTGTGCCGGCTGCGCGAGCCCGCGCCGCCCGGCCTCGCGGACGCGGAGCGGGCGGAGCCGCGTGACCCCGCCGCGCGGTGAGCGGGGACCGGTCTTGCCGTGCGAGCCGCCGGCGGCGGGGGTCAGGCCTGGCCCGCCGGGGCGGACCGGGGTTCGGGCTCCCCGTCGTCGGCGTAGGCGAGGAAGTCGTCGACCATGCGGTGGAAGAGCGTGGCGAGCTGCCGCAGCTCCTCGGGGGACCAGTCGGACAGGGCCATCTGCATGCCCCGGACCCCGGCCTGGCGGACCTTGGCGATGGCCTGCGCCCCGGCCTCGGTGAGCTCGATGCGCTGGGCGCGCCGGTCGTCGGGGTCGGGGACGCGGGTGACGTAGCCGGACTTCTGCAGTTGCTGCACCGTCCGTGTGACGTGCGAGGCCTCCACGCCCAGCCGGGCGGCGAGCTCCCCCGGCCGCAGCGGCTCGCAGTCGGCGATCTGCCGCAGCAGCGCGACGGCGGCCCGGTCGAGCGGCACGCCCGCCAGGGCCATCAGCCGGTCGTGCCGGCGGGCGCGGGTGCTCAGGTAGGTGATGCGGGTGAGCGCGCGCTCGATCTCGGTGACTTCCGGAGAGGGGACGTCGGGGAGCGGTGGTGTGGACATGGATCCACTTTACCATCTCGTTGCGTAACTCAAGTAAATCGAGCCGTTCACTCCACCAGCCGGATCGCGGCCGCCGGACAGATCGCCACGGCCTCGCGCACCTCCGCCAGGGAGTCCGCCGCGGGCCGCTCGTCCAGCACGAAGGCGATGCCGTCCTCCTCGCGCTGGTCGAAGACCTCGGGGGCGGCCATCACGCACTGCCCCGACGCCACGCACCTCGGCTCGTCCAGTTCCACTCGCATGCCTGCCTCCTGCTCTTCCCGGGTCACCATGTGACGGGCAGTTCATAGACGCCGTACACCGAGCCGTCGTGCTTGAACGGCAGGCTCTCCACCGGGGCGGCGAGCCGCAGCGTGGGGATGCGGCGGTAGAGGGTGCCGTAGACGACCTGGAGTTCCATGCGGGCCAGCGGCTGCCCCAGGCACTGGTGCACGCCGAAGCCGAACGCGATGTGCCGGCGGGCGTCGCGGCGCAGGTCGAGCCGGTCCGGCTCGGGGAAGGCGGCGGGGTCCCGGTTGGCCAGGTCGTTGGGCATGATCATGCCCTCGCCGGCCCGGATGGTCCGCCCGCCGATCTCGATGTCCTCCAGAGCGGCCCGGCGGCGCCCGTTGTGCACGATGGTCAGGTAGCGCAGCAGTTCCTCGACGGCCGCGGCGACCAGTTTGGGGTCGTCGGTGTCGCGCAGCAGCGCGAGCTGCTCCGGGTGTTCGAGCAGGGCGAGGGTGCCGAGCGCGATCATGTTGGCGGTGGTCTCGTGTCCGGCGATGAGCAGGAGCACGCCCATGCGGGCGGATTCCCTCCGGGTCAGCTCCCCCGACCTGACCCGCTCGACCAGTCCGGAGAGCAGGTCGTCCCCGGGGTGGGCCGTCTTCTCGCCCATCAGCTCGTCGAGGTAGGCGATCAGCCGCTCGTGGGCGGCCCCGCGGTCCTCCATGGCCGCGTCCCGCTTGATGAGGATCCTGCTGTTCTCCTGGAAGAAGTCGTGGTCCTCGTACGGCACTCCGAGCATCCGGCAGATGACCAGCGAGGGCACCGGCAGCGCGAACGCCTCGACCAGGTCGACCGGCCCGGACCCGGCGAGCATCTCGTCGATCAGGTCGTCCACGATCCGCTGCACACCCGGCCGCAGCGCCTCCACGCGCCTGATCGCGAAGGGCGCGGTCACCATGCGGCGCAGCCGGGCGTGCTCCGGGTCGTCCATGAGGATGAAGCTGGCGTTGTTCTCGCCGCTGCCGGCGGCCTGGAGAGGGTAGCCGGGCCTGGTGATGTCGGCGCTGACCCGGGGGTCGAGGAGCAGGGCGCGCTGGTCCTCGTACCGGGTCACGAGCCAGGGCGTACTGCCGTCCCACAGGCGCACCTTGACGAGCCGGCCCTCGTGCTGCCGGGCGGTGAGGTCCGGGGGCGGGTCGAAGGGGCAGCCCGCGGCCCGGGCCATGGGGTACTCGGGGACCGTCGCGGCGGGGTCGGGCGCGGCGTCGGCGAGGGTGTCGGCCATGCTTCTCCTCGATCGTGGGGGGGCGGAGTTGCGTCGAGGCCTCGACGGATTCATGCAAACAGAGCGGGCTGACACCGCCCCGCCAGTTCCCTGACAGCTGGCTGACGTGACCCGGATCACAGCGGGGGGCGCCCGAGGGTTCAGGGCTCGGCGTCGACGCGTCCCAGCCAGTAGCCGAAGCCGCGGCGGGTGTGGATCAGCGCGGGGCCGTCCCGGTCCACCTTGCGGCGCAGACGGGAGACGAGCTGCTCGATCGCGTTGCCGCCGTGGGCGTCGCCCCAGACGGACCGGCCGATCTGCGCCTTGGAGAGCACCCGGTGCGCGTTGACCAGGAGGTGACGCAGCAGTCGGTATTCCGCGGGGGTCAGGTCGAGCGGCCGTTCCCCGCGGCGCGCCCGGCACCGGGCGTCGTCCAGGACCAGGTCGCCGTAGGCCAGTTCGTCGGCGCGGCCCGGGTCGGGGACCGAGGCCCGCAGCAGGACGTGGATACGGGCCAGGACCTCGGCCACCCGGAAGGGCTTGGTGACGTAGTCCCGCTTCCCCGGGCCGAGTTCGGGCAGCAGGCCCGGGAGGGAGTCGCACACCGTCAGCACGAGGGCCGGCGGGCGGTGGGCGAGCACGGCGGGGCGCCGCCGGCCCAGCCGGCCCACGTCGGGCAGTTCGCCGTCGAGGACGACCAGATCGAACCGGTGCCGTTCGACCCGCGCCAGCGCCTCCGTCCCGGAGTCCGTCAGGCTGGTCCGGTAGCCCGCCAGCTGCAGGGTGGTGGAGAGCAGTTCGGCCAGCTCCGGCTCCCGCACGACGAGCAGCAGGTGCTGCCCGTCCCCGCGCGCGAGCCCCGGCCTGTCACGGATGCTGCCGTACGGCGACGAGGTAGCCATGCGGCCACCCTACCGCCCTACTTGCCTGACTCAAGCAATACCAGCCACGGCCGGGCGGCCGCCACTCGCCGACGCCGTTCAGGCGAATGCCCCGCCGAACGCGCGTGACCGGGCACCGGCGCGTCGACACCTCACCCGTGGACCTGCCGCTGATCCCGCCCATGCTCGCCACGCCCGGCACCCTGCCGCCCGCCGCGCAGGACGCGCGCTGGGCCTACGAGACCAAGCAGGACGGCCAGCGCGTGGTGGTCTACCTCCCCGGGGACGGCGGCGTGCTGCTGCGGGCCCGCTCCGGCGAGGACATCACGGCCGCGTACCCGGAACTGCGCCCGCTCGGCACCGCTCTCGGCATCACGCCCGCCGTGCTCGACGGGGAGGTCCTCGCCCTGGACGAAGAGGGACGTGCGAACTTCCAGTTGCTGCAGTCCCGCATGGGCCTGGCCCACGCGCCCGCCCGCGCGGCGCGGCGGGCGGCTCAGGTGCCGGTCCATCTCGTGCTGTTCGACCTGCTGCACCTGGAGGACCGCTCCCTGCTCCGGCTCCCCTACGCGCGACGCCGCGCGGCGCTCGAGGAGCTGGGCCTCGCCGGGCCGTCCTGGTCGACACCGGCCGCGATCGTCGGCCACGGCGCCGAGGCCCTGCGCGCCACCCGCGAGCACGGCCTTGAGGGGCTCGTCTGCAAGCGGCTGGACTCGGTGTACGAGCCGGGCGTGCGCTCCCGGGCCTGGATCAAGATCCGCAACATGCGCACCGAGGACGTCCTGGTCGGCGGCTGGCAGCCCGGCAAGGGGCGGCTCACCGGCCTGCCGGGCGCGGTGCTGGTCGGGCAGCGGGCGGCGGGGCGGCTGCGCTACGTCGGGAGCGTGGGCACCGGCTGGAGCGAGTCCGAACGGACCGAACTGGCCGGGCTGCTGCGGGACGCCGCGACCGACGTCTGCCCCTTCGACCCCGCCCCGCGCGCTCCCGGGGCGCACTGGGTCGTCCCCCGGCTGGTCGGCGAGGTCCGCTACAGCACCCGGACCCGGGAGGGACTGCTGCGGCAGCCGTCCTGGCTGCGGCTCCGGCCGGATCTCGCGCCCGAGGAGGCGGCGGCCGACATCCCGGACGACATGGTCTGAATCGGCGGCCGGACGCCAACTATTGGGCTGTGATTCACCGTTGGGATCCCCCGACCCTCTTGGCATGAACGCGTTCAACCTGGAAGCTGAACCTCCCTTTCCCCCACAGCCGTTGGGCTGCGCCCGGACCAAGAGGAGGACGCAGTGTCGTCACGCCCGTTCGCCCACCGCAGGAGATGGTTCACCGGAGCGGCCGGTGCCGCCGCTCTCGTGCTCGCCCTCCCCGCCACGGCCTTCGCCGCCCCGCCGCGGGCGCTGCCGGCCAACGCGGAGTCGCTGGAGCAGACGTACCAGCCCGCCTACGACTACGACACCGACGGCTGCTACTCCACGCCCGCCATCGGCCCGGACGGCACCGTGAACGGCGGGCTCAACCCGACCGGGTCCCTGAGCGGCGACTGCCGCGACGCCTCGGACCTGGACAACACCAACGGCTACGCCCGCTCCAAGTGCAACAACGGCTGGTGCGCCATCCTCTACGCCCTGTACTTCGAGAAGGACCAGGCGATCGCGGGCAGCAGCATCGGCGGCCACCGGCACGACTTCGAGCACGTCGCGGTGTTCGTGCAGAACAACCAGGTCAAGTACGTGTCCACGTCCGCCCACGGCTCCTTCGACGTGCACCCGGCGTCCGAGGTCCGCTTCGACGGCACGCACCCGAAGATCGTCTACCACAAGGACGGCGCGAGCACGCACTGCTTCCGCCTGGCGGGCTCGGGCGACGAGCCGCCGGAGAACCACAAGGGCACCTGGCAGTACCCGCCGCTGGTCGGCTGGAACGGCTACCCGGCAGGGGTGCGGGACAAGCTCACGTCGTACAACTTCGGCAGCGCCAACTTCGGCCTGAAGGACGGCAACTTCGCCAACCACCTGGCGTCCGCCAAGCCCTCGGGCATCGCCTTCGACCCCTACGCGTGATGCCGGACCCGGCCGGGGGCCGAGGTCCCCCCGCCGGGTCCGCTTTCCGCCCCCCGGCCGATCCGCCGG
>NZ_JBEYZD010000091.1:0-31502 GCF_040645895.1 Streptomyces olindensis
CTCCAGCACGGCGAGCCGGTCGTGCCGCTCGCCGGAGTCACGGATGGCGGAGACCGCGTTGCCGACCGGGTCGACCGCGGCCGACACACCGCTCTGGATCGGGCCGAAGACCGTGGCCGCGGCCTGCCGCGCACCGTCGACGGGCGAGTCCTCCCCACCGCGGATGTCCACCGTGATCAACGCGAACGCGATGGCGATCAGCAGCACCAGGAGCAGCCGGCTCTCTCGTGTGTCCCTCACGTGCGGCGGCCGTGCCCTTCCTCATCGGAATTCGGGAAGCCCCAGGGAAACACCCGAGGGGCTGCTTTGTGGGAGCTTATGCATCTATATCAACGATCCGCCGTACGAGAGGAGATCGTCCCGTACGGCGGAATCGAAGAGTTACGTCATCTGCGCGGCTGGGCGTCCAGCACCTGCTGGAGCGCCTCGAACTCCTCGACGCACTTGCCGGACCCGAGCGCCACGCTGTCCAGGGGGTCCTCGGCGATGTGGATCGGCATGCCGGTCTCCCTGCGCAGCCGCTCGTCCAGACCGCGCAGCAGCGCTCCGCCGCCGGTCAGAACGATTCCTCGGTCCATGATGTCGCCGGACAGCTCCGGCGGGCACTTGTCGAGGGTCGTCTTGACGGCGTCGACGATGGCGTTGACCGGCTCCTCGATCGCCTTGCGGACCTCGGCCGCGGAGATGACGACGGTCTTCGGCAGCCCGGAGACCAGGTCGCGGCCGCGGATTTCGGTGTGCTCGTCGGAGTCGAGGTCGTACGCCGAACCGATCGTGATCTTGATCTGTTCGGCCGTGCGCTCACCCAGCAGGAGCGAGTACTCCTTCTTGATGTGCTGGATGATCGCGTTGTCCAGTTCGTCGCCCGCGACACGGATGGACTGGGCGGTGACGATGCCGCCGAGGGAGATGACCGCGACCTCCGTCGTGCCGCCGCCGATGTCGACCACCATGTTGCCCGTCGCCTCGTGGACCGGCAGGCCGGAGCCGATGGCCGCGGCCATGGGCTCCTCGATGATGTGCACCTGGCGGGCGCCGGCCTGGGACGACGCCTCGATGACGGCACGGCGCTCGACGCCCGTGATGCCCGAGGGCACACAGACGACGACCCGCGGACGAGCCAGATACCGCCGCTTGTGGATCTTCAGGATGAAGTAGCGGAGCATCCGCTCGGTGATCTCGAAATCGGCGATCACGCCGTCCTTCAACGGACGAACGGCAACGATGTTGCCGGGCGTGCGCCCGATCATCTTCTTCGCTTCGGCGCCGACCGCGAGGATGCCACCGGTGTTGGTGTTGATCGCGACGACGGACGGCTCGTTGAGTACGATCCCGCGACCCCTGACGTACACCAGCGTGTTGGCGGTCCCGAGGTCGACAGCCATGTCACGGCCGATGAACGACATTGAGTTCCCCATCAGGATTCGTCTGGCCTTCCCAGGAGCTTTTGAGGGCTTTTCAGGTAGGCAAAGGTGGGTGCTGTGACGTGAAGGCTTCCATCGTAGACGCGCCTTCGCGAACACTGCGGGAGGGTCTCCGCCATTGTCAGCAGATGCTGCCCGGGTTCGCTTCTGGAGACGGGCGTTCGGGGACCATCGTTCCCTCGATCGCCACGCATATGCCAGAAAAGTCTGGGAGCGCTGCTCCCAGACTTCACTCGCCGGTTGCTCCTTACGCGCGACCCGGGAAGAAAATCTTCACCTCACGCTCGGCGGACTCCTCGGAGTCCGAGGCGTGGATCAGGTTCTCCCGGACGATCACGCCGTAGTCACCGCGGATGGAGCCGGGCGCGGCGGCGATCGGGTCGGTCGGCCCGGCCAGCCGGCGCAGCCCCTCGATGACCCGCTCGCCCTCGACGATCATCGCCACGACGGGGCCGGAGGCCATGAACTGGACCAGCGGCTCGTAGAAGGGCTTGCCCTTGTGCTCGCCGTAGTGCTGCTCCAGCGTGTCCTGGTCCAGGGTGCGCAGCTCCAGCGCGGTGATCGCCCAGCCCGCCTTGCGCTCGATGCGGCTGATGATCTCGCCGGTCAGGCCGCGACGGACGGCGTCGGGCTTGAGGAGGACGAGGGTGCGCTGGCTCACGACGGGCTCCTTATGAGTCAAGGTTGTGCGGGTGGGACGAGATTACCCGGCGTGTCGGGCCGCTTGTTACGCAGCGTCAGGTGTGGAGGAACCGGCCTGCGCCGCGAATCTCGCCTTCGCCTCGTCCACCTTCCGCCCGTAGTGCACCGACGCCCACCACAGGGCCGCGAAGACCACACCCAGGAAGAACATCATGGGCACGGCGAAACCCGACGCGATGAGCGCGATCTGCAGCGCCCAGCCGAGCGCGACCCCGCCCGGGCGCGTCACCAGCCCGCACAGCACCAGGCACAGGAACATCGCGACGCCGCTGACCGTCCACACGGTCGTCATGGACAGGTCCGGGTCCTTCATGGCGACCAGCCCGGCGAAGCCGATGATGAAGAACTCGCCGATCAGCGTCGAAGAACAGAGCGTACGCACGGGATTCAGCCTTTCCCCAGCAGCAGTCGGGCCTCGCCGACCGTGATGACGGAACCGGTGACGAGCACACCGCCGCCCGCGAACTCGCCCTCCTCCTCGGCCAGCGTGATCGCGGCCTCCAGCGCGTCGGGCAGCCGCGGCTCGACCTGGACGCGCTCCTCGCCGAACACCTCGACGGCGATGCCCGCCAGCTCGTCGGCGTCCATCGCGCGGTGGCTGGAGTTCTGCGTGACGACGACCTCGGCGAACACCGGCTCGAAGGCCTCCAGCAGCTCCCGGACGTTCTTGTCGGCGCTCGCGCCGACGACACCGATGAGGCGGCTGAACTGGAAGGCCTCCCCGATGGCCTCGGCCGCGGCCCGGGCACCCGCCGGGTTGTGGGCGGCGTCCAGCACGACCGTCGGCGACCGGCGCACGACCTCCAGCCGGCCCGGGGAGGCGACGGCGGCGAACGCCTTGCGGACCGTGTCCAGGTCCAGCGGGTCGGGCCGCTGCGCGCCGACGCCGAAGAACGCCTCGACGGCGGCGAGCGCGACGGCCGCGTTGTGCGCCTGGTGCGCGCCGTGCAGCGGCAGGTACACCTCCGGGTACTCGCCGCCGAGGCCGCGCAGCGTCAGCAGCTGCCCGCCGACGGCCACCTGCCGGTCCACCACGCCGAACTCCAGACCCTCGCGGGCCACGGTCGCGTCCACCTCGACGGCCTTCTTCAGCAGCACCTGCGCCGCCTCCACCGGCTGCTGCGCCAGGATGACGGTCGCGCCCTGCTTGACGATGCCGGCCTTCTCCGTGGCGATCTCGGCGTGCGTGGAGCCCAGCCGGTCGGTGTGGTCGAGGTCGATGGGCGTGACGACGGCGACGTCACCGTCGATCACGTTCGTGGCGTCCCAGGAGCCGCCCATGCCGACCTCGACGACGGCGACGTCCGCCGGGGCGTCGGCGAAGGCCGCGTACGCCATGCCGGTGAGCACCTCGAAGAAGGACAGCCGGTACTCCTGCGCCGCGTCGACCATCTCCACGTACGGCTTGATGTCCTGGTACGTCTCGATGAACCGCTCGGGCGAGATGGGGGCGCCGTCGAGGCTGATGCGCTCGGTGATCGACTGCACGTGCGGCGAGGTGTAGCGGCCGGTGCGCAGCTCGAACGCGCCGAGCAGGGCCTCGATCATGCGGGCCGTGGACGTCTTGCCGTTGGTGCCCGTGATGTGGATCGACGGGTACGACCGCTGCGGCTCCCCCAGCACGTCCATCAGCGCGGCGATGCGGCTGACGGAGGGCTCCAGCTTGGTCTCGCCCCAGCGCGTGGCGAGCTCCGCCTCCACCTCGCGCAGGGCCTTGTCCACCTCGGGGTCGGCGGGCCGGGTGGGGATGTCGGCGTCGGGCGGGCCGCCCTGGGTGCGCAGGGTGCGGCTGCCGGCTTCGATGACCGCGAGGTCGGGGTCGCGGGTGGTTTCCTCGGCGATGATCTCGTCGAAGGAGTCGAGGGGGTCGGGCTGGTCGTCGGCGTTGTGGTCTGGAGGGAGCTCGCTCACGGGGCCAGTCTACGGAGCGGGGGTGACATCGGTCGGGGGTGGCTTGCGTCGTGCGGTGTCTGCGGGTTTGTGGGGGCTTGTCGCGCCCACGCGGCGGAGCCGCATATCGACACAGCCCCGCGCCCCTGGGTATGTGCCCTGAACCATGTGTGAGGCCCCCGGGCCTGGCGGCTCCGGGGGCCTCACACACTGTACGAACGCTTAGCCCTGCGGCAGCCTCTCCAGCTGCGCCTGGATGCGGGCGATGTCCTCGTCCGCCTTGGCCAGGCGGGTGCGGATCTTGTCCACGACGTGGTCGGGGGCCTTCGACAGGAACGCCTCGTTGCCGAGCTTGGCGTTCGCCTGGGCCTTCTCCTTCTCGGCCGCGGCGAGGTCCTTCGCCAGGCGCTTGCGCTCCGCGGCCACGTCGATCGTGCCGGAGAGGTCGAGGGCGACCTCCGCACCGGCGACCGGGAGGGTCGCCGTGGCCGTGAAGGCGTCGCCCTCCGGCTGCAGACGCAGCAGCTGGCGGATGGCGGCCTCGTGCGGCGCGAACGGCGTGCCGTCCAGGGTGAGGCGGGCCGGGACCCGCTGGCCGGGCTGGAGGCCCTGGTCGGCGCGGAAGCGGCGGACCTCGGTGATGACCGACTGCAGGGACTCGATCTCGCGCTCGGCGTCGGCGTCCCGGAAGCCGCTGTCCTCGGGCCAGTCGGCGATGACGACCGACTCACCGCCGGTGAGCGTGGTCCACAGCGTCTCGGTGACGAACGGGACCACCGGGTGCAGCAGCTTCAGCGTGACGTCGAGGACCTCGCCGAGGACGCGCTTGGAGACCTCGGCCGCCTCGCCGCCCGCCTGGAACGTCGTCTTGGACAGCTCGACGTACCAGTCGAAGACCTCGTCCCACGCGAAGTGGAACAGCGAGTCGGACAGCTTCGCGAACTGGTAGTCGTCGTAGTACGCGTCGACTTCGGCGACGACCTTGTTCAGGCGGGAGAGGATCCAGCGGTCCGTCGAGGACATCCTCGACGGGTCCGGCAGCGGGCCCTCGACCGTCGCGCCGTTCATCAGCGCGAAGCGCGTGGCGTTCCAGATCTTGTTGGCGAAGTTGCGGGAGCCCTGGACCCAGTCCTCGCCGATCGGGACGTCGGCGCCCGGGTTGGCGCCGCGCGCGAGCGTGAAGCGGACGGCGTCGGAACCGTAACGGTCCATCCACACCAGGGGGTCGACCGCGTTCGGGTTGGACTTCGACATCTTCTTGCCGAACTCGTCCCGGACCAGGCCGGTGAGGGCGATGGTGTGGAAGGGGGCCTCGCCGTCCATGGCGTAGAGGCCGAACATCATCATCCGGGCGACCCAGAAGAAGATGATGTCGTGGCCGGTCAGCAGGACGTCGGTCGGGTAGAACTTCGCCAGGTCCGGCGTCTGCTCCGGCCAGCCGAGCGTGGAGAACGGCCACAGGCCGGAGGAGAACCAGGTGTCGAGGACGTCGGAGTCCTGGACCCAGCCCTCGCCGGTGGGCGGCTCCTCGTCCGGGCCGACGCAGACGACCTCGCCGTCGGGGCCGTACCAGATCGGGATGCGGTGGCCCCACCACAGCTGGCGCGAGATGCACCAGTCGTGCATGTTGTCGACCCAGTCGAAGTAGCGCTTCGACATCTCCTCGGGGTGGATCTTCACCCGGCCGTCGCGGACCGCGTCACCGGCGGCCTTGGCGAGCGGGCCGACCTTGACCCACCACTGCATCGACAGCCGCGGCTCGACCGTGGTCTTGCAGCGCGAGCAGTGGCCCACGGAGTGCATGTAGGGGCGCTTCTCGGCGACGATCCGGCCCTGCTCCTTGAGCGCGCCGACGACCGCAGAGCGGGCCTCGTAGCGGTCCAGGCCGAGGAACGGGCCGTGCACGGTGATGATGCCGTGCTCGTCCATGATCGTCATGGCGGGCAGGTCGTGGCGCTGGCCGATCGCGAAGTCGTTCGGGTCGTGCGCCGGGGTGACCTTGACGGCTCCGGTGCCGAACTCGGGGTCGACGTGCTCGTCGGCGACGACCGGGATGGTCCGGTCGGTCAGCGGCAGCTTGATCTGCTTGCCGAGCAGGTGCCGGTAGCGCTCGTCGTCCGGGTGGACCGCGACCGCGGTGTCACCGAGCATCGTCTCGGCGCGGGTGGTGGCGACGACGAGGGAGTCCTCGCCCTCGCCGTACCGGATGGAGACCAGCTCGCCGGCGTCCTCCTGGTACTCCACCTCGATGTCGGAGATGGCCGTCAGACAGCGCGGGCACCAGTTGATGATGCGCTCGGCGCGGTAGATCAGCTCGTCGTCGTACAGCTTCTTGAAGATGGTGAGGACGGCCTTGGACAGGCCCTCGTCCATGGTGAACCGCTCGCGGTCCCAGTCGACGCCGTCGCCGAGGCGGCGCATCTGGCCGAGGATCTTGCCGCCGTACTCCTCCTTCCACTGCCAGACGCGCTCGACGAACTCCTCGCGGCCCAGGTCGTGTCGGGACTTGCCCTCGTCGGCGAGCTGCTGCTCCACCTTGTTCTGGGTGGCGATGCCGGCGTGGTCCATCCCCGGCAGCCACAGCGACTCGTAACCCTGCATGCGCTTGCGGCGCGTGAGGGCGTCCATGAGCGTGTGCTGGAAGGCGTGGCCCAGATGGAGGGAACCGGTGACGTTCGGCGGCGGGATGACGATGGTGTACGCGGGCTTGTCGCTCTTCGCGTCGGCCGCGAAGTACCCCCGGTCTACCCAGCGCTCATACAGCTTCCCCTCTACCTCGGCCGGCGCGTACTGGGTCGGCAGGTCGGTGCTGGGCGCTGGTGGCTGCTGCTGAGCGTTCTCGGTCACGGGGGTCAGTTTAGAGGTGTCACGACCCCGTCCTGAAACGCGTTTGGTTTGTAACGGCGGGGGCCCCGATGCCATGCACACGGCGGGTCTGCGCCAGGATGTCGGAAACACATAAGCATCTGGAGGGGAACCCAGAACATGAGCTACAACCAGCCGGGCCCGTACGGCGGGCAGCCCCAGCAGCCCGGACCGTACGGCCAGCCGCCGCAGCAGCCGGGTCCGTACGGCCAGCCGCCGCAGGCGCCCCAGCCCGGCTACGGCTACCCCCAGCAGGCCCCTCCGCCCCAGCCCGGTTACGGCTACCCCCAGCAGCCCCCGCAGGGCGTCCCGCCGCAGCCGGGCCCCTACGGCCAGCAGCCGCCGTACGGCCAGCAGCCGCAGCCGCCCTACGGCCAGGCCCCGTACGGCATGCCGCCCCAGCCCCCGGCCCCGGGCGGCGGCAAGAAGAAGACCGGCATCATCCTCGGCGCCGTGGCCCTCGTGGCGGCGATCGGCGTGGGCGCCTACTTCGTGATCGGCGGCAGCGGCGGCGCGGGATCCCTGGAGGACGACGGGCCGCACAAGCTGGCCACGCCGGCGAAGGTGCTGAGCGAGTACAACCGCGTCACGAAGGACGGGGCGTCCGCCGGCGACGACTCCACCAAGGAGCTGGAGAAGAGCGGCGTCAAGAACGGCAAGTCGGTGCTGGGCTCCTACTCCACGGTGGACCCCACCAAGTACGACCCCACGGACCCGTCCTCGGCCGCGACGCTGGCGACGGCCAAGAGCGTGCAGTTCTTCGGTGTCTACGGCGAGGTCGCCGACCCGGAGGCGGCCCTGGACACCTTCTTCGCCAACTTCAAGAAGTCGGCCGAGGAGGACTCCTCCAGCAGCAGCGGCGGCAAGACCGAGCTGATCGGCGAGCCCGAGGAGGCCGACCTCGACGGCGCGGTCATGAAGTGCCAGGCGCTCAAGGGGCAGAACATGATGACCAAGAAGGAGCAGACCAACTGGTTCTGCGCCTGGGCCGACTACAGCACGATCGCCGTCGTCTCCTCGGGTGACGCCACCAAGGACACCACCAAGGACGCGGCTGTCGACATCACCACCAAGCTCCGCCCGGAGATCCGCGTCAAGGCCTGACGACGCTCGACGGACAGCAGGAAGGGCCCCGGTCGGCGACCGGGGCCCTTCCTGCATGCATGCGGTGTCACGTCTGCCGTGTCACGCCGTCTTCTGCTCGCCCGGCCCGCGACCGCGCGCGTCCCGCGGGATCAGCGTCGGGTTGACGTTCGACTGGACGACATCCGCCGTGATGACGACCCGGGCCACGTCCTTGCGGGACGGGACCTCGTACATCACGCCCTGGAGGACCTCCTCCATGATGGCCCTCAGGCCACGGGCGCCGGTCTGGCGGAGGATCGCCTGGTCGGCGATGGCCTCCAGCGCCTCACGCTCGAAGTCCAGCTCCACGCCGTCGAGTTCGAAGAGGCGCTGGTACTGCTTGACGAGCGCGTTGCGCGGCTCGACGAGGATCTGCAGCAGGGCCTCGCGGTCCAGGTTGTGGACCGAGGTGATGACGGGGAGGCGGCCGATGAACTCGGGGATCATGCCGAACTTGACCAGGTCCTCCGGCATGACCTCCTGGAACTGGTCCTTGGACTCCATCTCGCGCTTGGAGCGGATCTGCGCGCCGAAGCCGATGCCCTTGGCGCCCGCCCGGGCCTCGATGATCTTCTCCAGGCCGGCGAAGGCACCGCCCACGATGAACAGCACGTTCGTCGTGTCGATCTGGATGAACTCCTGGTGCGGGTGCTTGCGGCCGCCCTGCGGCGGGACCGAGGCCGTGGTGCCCTCCAGGATCTTCAGCAGGGCCTGCTGGACGCCCTCGCCGCTGACGTCGCGCGTGATGGAGGGGTTTTCACTCTTCCTCGCGACCTTGTCGATCTCGTCGATGTAGATGATCCCGGTCTCGGCCTTCTTGACGTCGTAGTCGGCGGCCTGGATCAGCTTGAGCAGGATGTTCTCGACGTCCTCGCCGACGTAGCCGGCCTCCGTGAGGGCCGTGGCGTCGGCGATCGCGAAGGGGACGTTCAGCATGCGCGCGAGGGTCTGCGCGAGGAGGGTCTTGCCGGAGCCCGTGGGGCCGAGGAGGAGGATGTTGGACTTCGCCAACTCGATGGCGTCGTCGCGGCCGTTCGCCCCGCCGTTCTCACCGGCCTGGACTCGCTTGTAGTGGTTGTACACCGCGACCGAGAGGGCCTTCTTGGCGGCCTCCTGGCCGACCACGTACCCCTCGAGGAACTCGTAGATCTCGCGGGGCTTCGGGAGCTCCTCCCAGCGGACCTCGCTGGTCTCCGCCAGCTCTTCCTCGATGATCTCGTTGCAGAGGTCGATGCACTCGTCGCAGATGTACACACCGGGCCCTGCGATGAGCTTCTTGACCTGCTTCTGGCTCTTGCCGCAGAACGAGCACTTGAGCAGATCGCCGCCGTCACCGATGCGTGCCACGGTGTGCTTCCCCTTCGCCTGGGAGACTCCTGGACGTCGACGTCCAGCGGACTCCTGGTGCTGCCTTATGTCCGACGGTACCTTGCCGGGCCCCCCGTTCGGGCCCCCCTTGGCGCGGTTCGCTTTGACGTGAACCGAGCCAAACCGTGCCAAGGGGCGGCAGACGATACAGCCTCTCGCCTCAGCGAAGGCTCGAGTTGTCCATCTTCCGGGTGGTGATGATCTGGTCGATCAAGCCGTAGCTCAGCGCGTCCTCGGCCGTGAGGATCTTGTCGCGCTCGATGTCCTCGCGGATCTTCTCGACCGTCTGCGTGGAGTGCTTGGCCAGCATCTCCTCCAGCTGCGAGCGCATCCGGAGGATCTCGTTCGCGGCGATCTCCAGGTCGGACACCTGGCCGCGGCCGGTCTCGCTGTACGGCTGGTGGATCAGCACGCGCGCGTTCGGCAGGGCCATGCGCTTGCCCGGCGTGCCGGCGGCGAGCAGGACGGCGGCGGCGGAGGCCGCCTGGCCCATGCAGACCGTCTGGATGTCCGGCTTCACGTACTGCATCGTGTCGTAGATCGCGGTGAGCGCCGTGAAGGAGCCGCCGGGGCTGTTGATGTAGACCGAGATGTCACGGTCGGGGTCCATCGACTCCAGGCACAGCAGCTGCGCCATGACGTCGTTGGCGGAGGCGTCGTCGATCTGGACGCCGAGGAAGATCACGCGCTCCTCGAAGAGCTTCGCGTACGGGTCGTACTCGCGAATGCCCTGGGAGGTGCGCTCGACGAAGCGCGGGATGACATAGCGGGACTCGGCCTGCGGGCCGGTGTAGCGGCCCTGCGAGCCGCTCATGTCCTGCACGGCCTGCATACGGTCGTAGATCCCGCTGCCGGGGAATGCGTTCACGGTGTCTCCTGAAAGGGGCTGAGGCGGTCGGCTGGGGCTGCTGGGGCGGCCCTGGCCCGCTCGGGGCCAGGCGGGGTCCTACGGGGCTTCTGGGAGCCTCGTGGGACCGCTCAGGCCCCGGTGCCGCCGCCGCCCGGCATACCGGCGGCCGTGGCGATCACGTCGTCGATGAGGCCGTACTCCTTGGCCTCGAAGGCGTCGAACCAGCGGTCGCGGTCCGAGTCGCGGGTGATCTGCTCGACCGACTGGCCCGTGTGCTGGGCGGTGAGCTCGGCCATGCGCTTCTTGGTGTGCAGCAGCCGCTCGGCGTGGATCTTGATGTCCGAGGCCGAGCCGGCCAGGCCGGCGGAAGGCTGGTGGATCAGGATCTCGGCGTTCGGCAGCGCGAAGCGCTTGCCGGGGGTGCCCGCGCTGAGCAGGAACTGGCCCATCGAGGCCGCGAGGCCCATGGCGATCGTCACCACGTCGTTCTTGATGTACTGCATGGTGTCGTAGATCGCCATGCCGGCCGTGATCGAACCGCCGGGGCTGTTGATGTACAGGTAGATGTCCTTGTCCGGGTCGGAGGCAAGGAGCAGCAGCTGTGCGGTGATCTTGTTCGCGATGTCGTCGTCGACCGGCTGGCCGAGGAAGATGATCCGCTCGTTGAGCAGCCGGTTGTAGACCTGGTCGCCGAGGCCACCACCGATGGAAGGCTCGCCGGCGGCTGAAGGCATCAGATTCGTCACGTATCCACCTGCTCGTCTTACGACGGCGCCGGGCCGTCTCACGTGTTCCCTGCGGGGCGGGAGCCGTATCGGAGACTCCACTGCCCTGGTATTCATGGACCCTAACGCGCGGGTCCCTTCGGGGAATCCCGGAGATGGGAGTGTTCGCCGGGGGCGTAGCGCGGCGGGCTCCGCCGGTGGGGCCGTGCCGTCTCGCCGGGGTGGTCCCGCCGGCAGATCAAGAAGGCCCTGGGGTGTGCCCCAGGGCCTTCTCACGAACTCACGACAACCGGGGCTCAGCCCTCGGTCTTCTCCTCGGCGGAGTCGGCCGGGGTCTCCTCGGCGGAGGCCTCGGTGGTCTCCTCGTCCTCTTCGTCGTCGAGGTCGATGATCTCGCCGTTGGTGTCCTTGACCGTGGCCTTCTCGACCACGACGGCCAGGGCCTTGCCGCGGGCGACCTCGCCGACCAGGAGCGGAACCTGGCCACCCTCGACGACCGCCTGGGCGAACTGGTCGGGGGACATGCCGGAGGAGGCCGCGCGGCGCATGAGGTGCTCGGTGAGCTCCTCCTGGTTGACGTTCAGCTTCTCCTGCTTGACCAGCTCGTCGAGGACGAACTGGGTCTTGATGCCCTTGACCGCGGCCTCGCGGGTCTCGGTGTCGAACTCCTCCTCGCTCTTGCCCTGGATCTCCAGGTACTTCGCGAGGTCGAGGCCCATCTGGCCGAGCTGGTGGTGCTCCAGGTTGTGCTTGCGGGTGTTGATCTCGTCCTCGAGCAGCTTCTCGGGGACGGGCACCTCGACGAGCTCCAGCAGCTTCTCCAGGACGCGCTCCTGGGCCTGCGTGGCCTGGTCGTACTGCTTCATGTTCTCCAGGCGCTTGCGGCTGTCGGCGCGCAGCTCCTCGAGGGTGTCGAACTCGGAGGCGAGCTGCGCGAACTCGTCGTCCAGCTCGGGGAGTTCACGCTTGGCGACCTGGGTGACCTTGACGGTGACCTCGGCCTCCTTGCCGGCGGCGGAGCCGCCCTTGAGCTCGGAGGTGAAGGTGGCCTCGCCACCGGCCTCCAGGCCCTTCACGGCGTCGTCGATGCCGTCCAGCAGCTCGCCGGAGCCGATGGTGTAGGAGACGCCGTTGGCGACGCCGTCCTCGAGGACCTCGCCGTCGACCTTGGCCTCCAGGTCGATCGTCACGACGTCGCCGTCCTCGGCGGCGCGCTCGACCGGGGCGGTGGAGGCGAAGCGCTCGCGCAGCTCCTCGACGGCCTTGTCGACGTCCTCGTCGGTGACCTCGACCGCGTCGACCTCGACCTCGATGCCGGAGAAGTCCGGGATCTCGATGGCCGGGCGGATGTCGACCTCGGCGGTGAAGTTCAGCGTCTCGCCGTCCTTCAGCTCCGTGATGTCGACCTCGGGCTGGCCCAGCGGGCTGAGCTCGGCCTCGTTGACCGCGTCGGTGTAGAACTTGGGAAGCGCGTCGTTGACGGCCTCCTCCAGCACGGCACCGCGGCCGAACCGCTGGTCGATGACCCGGGCCGGGACCTTGCCCTTGCGGAAGCCCTTCACCGTGACCTGCTGGTTGATCTTCTTGTACGCCGCGTCGAGGCTGTCCTTGAGCTCCTCGAAGGGCACCTCGACAGTGAGCCGAACCCGAGTCGGGTTCAGGGTCTCCACGGCGCTCTTCACGGTTCGGTCTCCTTGTGGCTGACTTCTTGGTTTCTGCCGGGGCCAGAACGGCCCGGCGGATTTCGCCGCCCGGAGGACTTCAGACGATGAGACACACGGGCGTGCAGCTTGCATAGTAACGGCAGCGACTACACCGCCCAAAAGGCGATCACGTGAGTGACCGGAAGGCGATCACGCGAGATGATCGGCCGACTGGTCGGGGTGGCGGGATTTGAACCCACGGCCTTCCGCTCCCAAAGCGGACGCGCTACCAAGCTGCGCCACACCCCGTCTGGTGCGACACGTAGGGTACATGCCGACAGGCGGTGTGGCCGCCGCATTTCCCCGGGGCCCGTGCCGCGTCGGCCGGGGCGGGAATGCGGTGTGCGACGAGCGGGCCCGACCCGCTACGATGCCTTCAGTGCCGCGGTCACCCGACCTGCGGCGCGCGTTGTGCGGGCGTAGCTCAATGGTAGAGCCCTAGTCTTCCAAACTAGCTACGCGGGTTCGATTCCCGTCGCCCGCTCCATATGGCTCAGGGCCAGGTCGGAGGATCATTCCCCGACCTGGCCCTGAGTGTTTCCGGGGGTTGCGTTCAGTCCGGGCGGTGCTGTGGCCCGTGCGCGCCATCAGCTCACGCGTACTTGCCCAGGAGCCGTGGGGCAGCGGTCCGCTCGCGCATGCCCAGCGGACGGGACGGGCGCTGGATGAGCAGTGGGCTGAGCCCGATGACCTGGCCCGGTACTGTGACCGCCCAAGGGAGGGCGCGTGATCGTCCGTCGATCGACGATCACAGAATGTGAGGGCACCGTGCGGGGATTGAAGAAGCTCTACAGAACGTTCAAGGGAACGCACCATGCGCCCGAGGACGAGACGTTCGCCAAGACAACGCCCTGCGCGTGTTCACCGAGCTGGCCGGCCTTGGAGACGACTGCCAACGGCTACATGGTCCGGGCACTGCCGTCGTCGCACTACAGCATCTTGACGAACCCGGAGGTTGGGACGTTCGTCGCACGGTGCACGGGATGCCATGCCCGCTACCCCGAGCCGTGGGTCGTCGACACCACCGACCAGATGCCGTACGCCTGGGCACGTGAGCCCAGCTGAGGCATCCGACCTGGCCCTGAGTGCTGTCGCCGGCCTTCGTCACAGGTCGCGGACGTCCACCGTGTACACGGAGCGGATGCCGTAGGGGACGTACAGGGCGTCGCCGACCAGGACGAGGGGGACGCCGGTGGGGAAGAAGACGCTGTCGATGCCGCCGCCGTCGTCGCGGCCGGGCCGGGTGGCCTCGACCCGGCCGGTCGCGGCGTCCAGGACGGCCAGGCGGCCGTTGGGGGACGACAGGTAGAGGCGGGAGGCCGTGACCGTGGGCGTCCCCTGCCGCTCGACGGTGGAGTTGCTCTCCCAGAGCAGGCGTCCGTTCCGCGGGGAGACCGCACGGACGCTGCCGCTGGACAGGGTGAAGTACAGGGTGCCCCTCGCCAGGTGAGCCACGGCCTCGTCGGGCTGCGGCGCCGCGAGCCGGACGGTCGTCACGGCGCGGGTGGAGGGGTCGATCCGGGTCAGGTCGCGGTGCTCGCCGATCGTCCGGGTGAGCACCAGGCGCTTCTGGTCCTCCCCCAGGAGCTTCAGGACGCCCTTCACGCGGACCGTCCAGCGGGGCTTGCCGGTGGCCGGGTCGAGCTGGGCCACGCTGGTGCGGGCTTCGTCCGGCCGGTTCTCGCCGGTGACGCAGACGAGGTGGGGGCGGGCCGCCGCGGTGGCCAGGACGCAGCTGCTGCGGGCGCCGGGCAGCGGGCGCCGCCAGCGGACCTCGCCGTCGTCGGTGCCGATCAGGGCGTAGGAGTCGCCCTGGGCGCCGTAGACCGTGATCAGGCCCTCGGGGACGGCGATGGCCGCGCCGTCGTCGCTGTTGGGGGCGAGGGCGTTCGGGCCCTCGCCGGTCACGGTCCGCCAGAGGGCCTTTCCGGTGTCGGCGGCCAGGGCCTGGACGGTGTAGCGGGTGACGGGCTCACCGGTGGGGAGGGTGCCCCGGTCGTCGGCGCCGTAGGCGTAGACGCGGCCGTCGCCGGTGCCGAGGATCGCGCCCTCGATGGACCGGTTGTCGCCGGGTGTGGGGTCGACGGGCAGGGTCCAGGTGTTGCGGCCGTCGGCGAGGGCGAAGCGGGCCGCCATCAGGTCGTCGCCCGCGCACACCAGGGAGGCGTCGACGGCGGCGCAGTTCCGGAAGGTCATGCCGGCGCCGGTGAGGCCCTTGGCCTTGGCGGACCAGGGCTGCCAGCCGTCGGGGAGGTCACCGGCCGGAGCTTCGTGGGCGGGCGCGTCGGAGTCCCAGGTGAGGGCGACGGTGGTGGCCGCGAACACGGCGAGGACGGCTCCGAGGGCGGCCGAGGCGAGCAGGTAGCGCCGTCTGCGGCGGCCCCGGGGGCGGTCGGGCGCGGGCTCCGCGGCGGGCTCCGGGCCGGGGCGGGTGAGGCGGGCCAGGGTGTCGCGGGGTGCGGCGGCCTTCGGCTCCGTCGGCCTGAGGTCGACGGCCGCGGGCCCCGCCGTCGCGGGCCGGGGGCGTCCCTGGGGGAGGTCGTCGCGCAGGAGGGCCAGGAGTTCGTCCGGGGTGGCGCGCGACTTGGGGTGCTTCTCCAGGCAGACGGCGACGAGGGGGAGCAGTTCGTCGGGCACGCCGGACAGGTCGGGGTCGCCCTCGACGACCCGCAGGGCGGTCTCGTACGGGCTCGGGCTGTCGAAGGGGCCGCGGCGGGTGGCGGCGTAGGTGAGGACCGAGCCGAGGGAGAAGATGTCGGCGGCCGGGCCGACGTCCTGCGGGGAGGCGAACTGCTCCGGCGACATGAACGGCGGGGTGCCCATGACCCGGCCGGTCTGGGTGAGGGCGTCGGAGGCGGCGAACTCGGCGGCGCGGGAGATGCCGAAGTCGATGACGCGGGGGCCGTCCTCGGCGAGCATCACGTTGGCCGGCTTCAGGTCGCGGTGGACGACTCCGGCGCGGTGGATGTCGCGCAGCGCCTCGGTGAGACCGGCGGCGAGTTCGCGCAGGCGGGGCAGCGGGAGCGGGCCGTGCTCGCGGACGTGGGTGCCGAGGTCCGCGCCCGGTATGTAGAGCGTGGCCATCCAGGGGCGCGGCGCGTCGGCGTCCGCGTCCACCACGGGGGCCGTGAAGGCGCCGCTGACCCGGCGGGCGGCGGCCACCTCGCGGCTGAAGCGGATGCGGAACTCGTCGTCGTCGGCGTACTGGCCGTGCACCACCTTGATCGCGAGGCGGCGGCCGGAGGCCGAGCGGGCCAGGTAGACCACGCCCATGCCGCCGGAGCCGAGGCGGTCCTCGATGCGGTAGCCGCCCACCTCCGTGGGATCAGAGTCGCGCAGCGCCATCCCCGTACGTTCCCCCCGTCACGCACCGTCCTGTGGTCGGGGCGAGCGTATCCGCCCCTGCCGGGGCTCCCCGGCGTGGGGGCGCACCCCTCCGTCAGAAGCTGATGGAGTTGATCGTCTCCGCTATCGAGTTGAGGAAGCGGTTGATGGACGGGGCCATGCCGGTCGAGGCGAGGAAGAAGCCGAAGAGGATCGCCACGATCGCCGGGCCCGCCTTGATGGAGCCGCCTCTCAGCAACACCACAAGGATGATCGCCAACAGCAGCACCACAGACAGTGAAATGGCCACAACTGATCACACCCTCGGTCGGTCCGCTCTCCCGGCCCGGCGATGCGACCCCGCGCACCCCCGCCAGAACCATCGTGCCACCAACGCGGCCGGGCTATGCGGCCCGTGACGCATCGACCGCGCCACTGTTGTCCGGCCGTTGTCCGGCGGCCGCGTGCGCCGCGCGTGTGCGAGGGCCCGACGGCGGGGACTCGTACGGCAATTCGACGGACCACCCGCACAGGGAATTCGGCGGAATCGTTTCCGTCTCCACACAACGCGTTCGCAGCTATTTCGAATTGTTGCCACAGCCTCATCAACCACCCTGCGGCGGGGGCCCGAAGACCGCGGAAGCGGACATTCCACCGGAGTCCCCTGCTGGTCTTATGCGTCGCTTAGTCCGGAAGTGTCATGACAAGGAGGGTGCATGCCAGGAGCCCAATCCGCCGTCGGACGTGTGTCGGTCATCACTCGGACCGCGACGTCAACTACCCGAAATCCGGGGTACCCAGAGCGAATAGCCAGGAATCACGTCCGGCGTTTTACGAATAGCCGCAGGGAACGCTAGGGTGCCTCAGATGTTCCACGCTGCCTCGTCCCCCGCAAGCGCAGCGAGGTCCCGGATCGTCTCCCCGAGCTCCCGGTGGGAGGGTCTGTGACGAACTCGCTGCGACCGAACGGCGACCGCAAGGCGCCACTCCCCCCGGCCCGCTCATCGGCCGACGGAGTGCCGAGCCCTCGCTCGCCGCAAAGCCCGCAGAAGAAGCAGAACGGCAAGCAGCGCGACGCGTTCTTCGACAACGCGAAGTACCTCGCGATCGTGCTGGTGGCCATGGGCCACGCCTGGGAGCCGCTCAAGGGCGACAGCCGGATACTCGAGGCCGCGTACCAGGTCGTCTACGCGTTCCACATGCCGGCGTTCATCATCATCTCCGGCTACTTCTCGCGCAGTTTCGACATGCGGCCCGACCGGCTGAAGCGCCTGATCACCGGCGTCGCCGTGCCGTACATCGTCTTCGAGACGGCCTACCCGCTCTTCAAGCGGTGGATCGACAACGATCCGCACCAGGAGATCAGCCTCCTCGACCCCTGGTACCTGACCTGGTTCCTGGTCGCCCTGTTCGTCTGGCGGCTGACCACGCCCATCTGGAAGCTGGCGCGCTGGCCGCTGCCGCTCGCGCTCGGTCTCGCCATGCTGGCGACCGTCAGCCCCTCGATCGGCGACGACCTCGACCTCCAGCGCGTCCTGCAGTTCCTGCCGTTCTTCGTGCTGGGCCTGCAGATGAAGCCGGAGCACTTCCACATGGTGCGCCGCCGCTCGGTGCGGATCGCTTCGGTGCCCGTCTTCGCGGCGGCGCTGGCCGTCAGCTGGTGGGCGGTGCCGCGCATGAACACCGCGTGGTTCTACCACCGGGACTCCGCGCAGGAGCTGGGCGCCCCGTGGTGGACCGGCCCGGTCATGGTGCTCGCGCTGTTCGGCTGCTCCCTGGTGCTGACCGCGTGCTTCTTCGCCTGGGTGCCGCGCCGCCACATGTGGTTCACCGCGCTCGGCGCCGGCACGCTCTACGGCTACCTGCTGCACGGCTTCCTGGTGAAGGCCGGCGACTACCAGGGCTGGTTCGAGGCGGCCTGGCTGCACAAGCCGGCCGGTGAGATCCTCGTGACCCTCCTCGCGGCCGCCGTCGTGACCGTGCTGTGCACCAAGCCGGTGCAGCGCGTGTTCCGCTTCGCGATGGAGCCGAAGATGGAGTGGGCCTTCAAGCGCGACGCGGCCGAGCTCGCCCGCGAGCGCCAGAGCGCCGAACGGCGCGAAAGCGAGAAGGAGAAGGCAGCCGTGGGCTGACCCCCGTGACCGCACGCGCCGAAGGGCCCGCACTCGTCGGAGAGTGCGGGCCCTTTGCCGTCGGCTTCGGTTCTAGCTGCCCTTCAGGTGCCTCATCAGGCGCTCGAAGTCCTGCCAGCCCGACAGGTCCGACGGGTCGCCCCGGAAGGCGTAGTACAGCGCCGGACGGGTCTTCGGGCCCAGTTCCCGCGGCGCCTCGGGCAGCGGGGTGCGGCGGGCCCGGTCGCCCGGCATCGTGCGGACCTCCTCGGCGCCCAGCACGAACGCGAAGGGCACGCCGGGGCCTTCGAAGCGGGCCGGGACGGACAGGTCACGGCGGGCCCGGCGGATCTGGACCAGCATCGACTGCAGGTCGTGCCGGGTGGCGAGACTCTCCGCCGCGGTGACCACGGCGTCCGTCGGGATGTGCTCCCCCGGTCCGTAGCCGAAGACCAGCGTCACGTCCTCCTCCACGCCGGCCTTCGTCCGCGTGATGCGCACCGTCGCGAGGCCCGGCCGCTCCGGCGTGCCGACGACCACCAGCCAGGTCGGCTCGGGTGCCCGCTCGTGGGCCACGTCGGTCAACTGCCGCAGCGACCAGGGCAGGTTGGCCGGCTCCTCGGTGCCCCAGCCGGCCGGTGGCTCACCGGTGACGTCCCGCCAGACGGCTTCCACGGCACCGCCGAGCACGAGCCGGTCGTCGGCCGGGTGCACGGTGCGGAAGGAGATCGCCAGCTGGCGTTCGCCCGTGTCCTGGATGCCCTCCTGGAAGGAGGCGGCGACGGGTGTGCGCGGGTCCTCCGGGGTCGCCTCCGGTGACTCGACCGTCGCGAACAGGCCGTTGCTCCACTGGAGGACCGCGCCGGTCAGACCGTCGTAGTAGCCGTCCCGCTCGTCCTGCACCACCCAGCGGCAGGGCCAGCCCGGCAGGCTGTTGCGCACCGCCGGGGAGAGACGGGTCCCCGCGGGGGTGACGATCTGGAGCCCCAGGCCGGCGTTCCCGGCGGCACGCAACGCGTCCGACAGCCAGGCCGTCATCGCGACCACGGGACGGTCCTGGATGACGACGGCGACCTTGTCGGTGAGCACGTCCACGGCCGGCTGGGCGGCGGCCGGCGCCGGCGCCACCGTCATCCCGTCCGTCTTGACCACGGCCAACGACCACGCGGCCTGCGGCGGCCAGGCCGTCCCGCCGACCAGCGTGGCGATACGGGCCGCGAACGTCCCGGCGAGTTCCTCGGCCTCCTGGACACCGGTGGTGGCCCGGGCCTCGGTCCACCAGTACGGCACCTCCGGCTCCTGCGCTCCCAGCAGCCGCTCGGCCTCTCCCCTGACCTGCACGAGCAGCGGCGCTTCCACGGAGACGAGCGGGCGGCCCTGCTGGTCGCAGAGCTGCACCACGGCCCCCTCGCCCTCGGTGCCCGCCAGCAGGTCCGGCCCGCCGGAGAGCAGGCCGGCGAGCACGCTCAGCGGATCGGGCATCTTCTTCGTGAGGGCGATGACATCCTTCGTCACGCGTTTACCTCGTCCCCTCGTAGACGGTCTGGATGAGCCGGCTCGGTTCGCCCCTGCGGACCAGCACGCCCCGGCCGGGCGGCTGCGGGCCGGCGTACACGCCGGGGAAGAGCTGCCCTTCGCTGCGGTCGCCCGACATCACCAGCGCCGACGCCCCGGACTCGCGCAGGCTCTGCATCAGCGGCTCGTACAGGCCCCGGGAGGCGCCCGAGACGCGGCGGGTGAGGACGAAGTGCAGTCCGATGTCGACGGCCGAGGGGATGTACGGCACGAAGGGCGCGAGCGGCTGCTGCCCCGCCGTGGTGAGGACGTCGTAGTCGTCGACCAGGATCACGATCCGCGGGCCGGAGAAGCTGCCCGGCTCCAGGTCGGCGCCGTCGGCGGTCTCGTCGGGCAGCCGCTTCTCCAGCTCGGAGGCGATGCCGGCGGCGAGGCCGGCGCACAGCTTGGTGTTGTAGGCGTAGCCGCCCCGGTACTCCTCCGGGATCACGCCGCGCAGGCCCCGGCGCGGGTCGAAGACGCCGAAGACGAGGTCCTTGTCGCCGTAGCGCTCGATCAGGCCGCGGGCGATCACCTTGAGCAGGTTGGTCTTGCCGCACTCGCTGTCACCCATGATCAGCAGGTGCTGGTCGTGGTGGAACAGGTCGAGCGGGACGGGCGCCAGCTGTGTCTGGTCCAGGCCGACCGGGACGCGGCGCGGTTCGGTCGCCGGGCCGGGCAGCTGGTGCGCCTCCAGCACGTGCGGCAGCACGCGCACCGGCTGGGCGACCTCGCCGGTCCAGGTGGCGCGGATCTGCCGGGCGGTGGTCTCCAGGACCGAGCCGAGGTCGGCGGTGTCGGCGAGGCCGTCGGTGCGGGGCAGGGCGACCTGGGCGAAGAGCTTGCGGTCGGTGAGGACGCGGCCCTTCTCCTCGGGCGAGAGGGTCTCGCCGAGCTTGCGGTCGATGCTGGACTCGCTCGGGTCGTTCAGCCGCAGTTCGACGCGGGTGCCGAACTGGGACTGGGTGGCGATGCGCACGTCGTTCCAGCGCAGCATGCCGGCGACGACGTGGATGCCGTAGCCGCTGCCCCGCTTGAGGATGTCGACGACCGGTTCGTCGAGGTCCTCGAAGTCGTCGCGCAGCGCGCCGAAGCCGTCGATGAGCAGCACGATCTCGGTGCTGGCCAGCTCGGGCACCCGGCCCGCGGCACGCAGGGTGCGCAGTTGCTCCAGCGAGTCGATGCCGTGCACCCGGAACAGTTCCTCGCGCTGGTCGAGCATGGCGCGCACCGAGTCGATGGTGCGGGCCGCGCGCTCCCGGTCGGCCCGGCCGGCGATGCCGCCGACGTGCGGCAGCCCCGACAGGGCCTGCAGGCCGCCGCCGACCAGGTCGAGGCCGTAGATGCCCACTTCCTGCGGGGTGTGGGTCAGCGCCAGCGACAGGGCGAGGGTGCGCAGCAGGGTGGTCTTGCCGGACTGGGGGCCGCCGATGATCGCGGCGTGGCCGCCGGCGAGCGTCAGGTCCAGGTACCACTGGCCCTGCCACTGCTTGGTCGGGTCGTCGATCGTGCCGAGCGGCACCTGGAGCGGGCCGCGGCGCGCCGCGAGCTGCATGCCGCGCGGACCCACCTGCACCGGTCCGGCGACCTTGTCCAGCGGGACCGCTGCGGGCAGCGGGGGCAGCCAGATCTGGCGCACCGCGCGGGCACCGGACCGCTCCAGCTGGTCGATCATCACGCCCATCTCGGTGGGGCCGGTCTCCCGTCGCCGCATCTGCGGCTCCTCGGGCCCCTCGGACTCGCCCTGGCCGAGGGTGTTGTAGGCCTGGTACTCCAGGGCGAGCGGCCCGGTGTCCTCCTCCTCGTGCTGGACGGGGCCGCGGTAGGCGCCGGAGACGTAACTGGCCTTGAACCGCTCGTAGTGGCTGGTGTCGACCTTGAGGTAGCCGAAGCCGGGCAGCGGCGGCAGGTGGAAGGCGTCCGTGGTGTCCAGGACCGTGCGGGACTCGTCCGGGGAGAAGGTGCGCAGCCCGAGCCGGTACGACAGGTAGGTCTCCAGGCCCTTGAGCTTGCCGGCCTCGATGCGCTGGCTGGACAGCAGCAGGTGCACGCCGATGGACCGGCCGATCCGGCCGATGGACAGGAACAGGTCGATGAAGTCCGGCTTGGCGGTGAGGAGTTCACCGAACTCGTCGATCACGACGAACAGGTGCGGCAGCGGCTCCAGGTCGGGGCGCTTCTCGGCGCGCAGCGCGGCGTAGTGGCCGATGTCGGCGACGTTGCCCGCGTCCTTCAGCACCTGCTGGCGGCGCTTGACCTCGCCGGCGAGCGAGGCGTGGACGCGCTCGACCAGGCCGGCCTGGTTCTCCAGGTTGGTGATGACACCGGCGACGTGCGGCAGGTGCGCGAACGGGGCGAAGGTGGCGCCGCCCTTGTAGTCGACGAGGACCATGGCCAGGTCCTCCGGCGGATGCGTGGCGACCAGGGCGAGGACGAGGGTGCGCAGCAGCTCCGACTTGCCGGAGCCGGTGGCGCCGACGCACAGGCCGTGCGGGCCCATGCCCAGTTCGGAGGACTCCTTCAGGTCGAGGAGGACGGGCTCCTTGGCGTCGCTGACGCCGATCGGCACACGCAGGAAGGCGCGCTCGCCGCGCGGCGCCCACAGCCGGTGGAGGTCGAGTTCGGCCACGTCGTCGATGCCGAGCAGCTGGGCGAAGTCGACCGGGCCGGTGAGCGGGGCGTCGACCATCGACTCCGCGGACAGCCGCAGCGGGGCGAGCATCCGGGCGAGGCCCTCGGCGAAGGGGACGCCGATCTCGTCGACGGTGCCGTGCGCGCTGATCGGCTCCTTCTCGCGCAGGTCCTCGATGACGACGCGTTCGCCCTCGACGGTGATGCGCACGCCCACGCTGCCGGGCTCCTGCACGCGCTGGTCGAGCAGGTGCAGCACGGTGATGCTCATGTCCCGCAGGCCCACGGCGTCGTCGGGGCGCGGCAGGTCCACCGCGTCGGCGCCGTGCGCGTCGGCGAGGACGAGCAGCCGGGAGGTCATGGCGAGGGCGTCCTTGCCGGACAGGCCGCGGCGGACCTCGGCCGCGTAGGAGGCGCGGCGGCGCAGTTCGCCGCCGATCTGCCGGGCCAGCTGGGGCAGGGAGGGCGCGATGCGGCGGGCGGCGACGGGGCCGTCGAACTGCTCGGTGTCGAGCAGGTGCGGCAGCCACTTGGCCCACTCCCAGTCGGCGATCCGGTCGCCGGGCACGGCCAGGGCCATGGCCACGTCGTCGGGGGCGTGGGTGGCGGCGGCCTGCGCGATCAGCGCGCGGGCGACGCGGAGGGTGTCCTCGCGCCGGCCGATGACGGTGATGTTGCCGACCCGGTCGAGCGGGACGGTGAGCGGCAGTTCGGTGCCGTTGGCGAAGCGCGCGACCAGGGCGGAGGCCTCGTTCAGCATGAACTCGTCGGGCGGGGTGAGCACGGAGGAGGCCGGCGGGGCCACCTTCAGGTCACGCACCGGCATCTCACCGGTGCCGACGCGGACCCGCAGGAAGTCGGCGTCGAGCCGGCGCCGCTCCCACAGCCGGGCGGGGTCGCGCACGACGTCGTACAGCGCGTCCGGCGGCGGGTTGAGCACCTGGGTGCTCTCGCGCCGCTCCCGCTCTTCCTTCGACAGCTCCTCCCGCAGGTCCTCCAGGTAGGTGAGGTAGGCCTCGCGCTGGGTGCGGCGCGTGCGCTGGGCCTTCCCGCGCTGGGAGAAGAGCATGACGAGCGAGCCGATGACGGTGACGAGGAGGATGATCGCGCCCAGCCCCGCGAACTGGCTGTTGCGCACGACCGTCATCATCACGACGGAGGACATCACGCCCGCGACCGGCAGCAGCGAGGTCGCGATCGAGCCCGCCTTGCCGTCGGGCAGGTTGGGCGGCGCCTCGATGGTGCGCGGTTCGGGGGCGGCCGGGGGCCTGGTGGTCCGGGCCGGCCGGTGGATCAGTCGGGTGCTCATCGTGGTTGACCTGTCCTGTCGGTCCTGGGTTCCCTTCGTGTGCGGGAGGGTTCAGCGGCGCTTGTGGGAGAGCTGGAAGGCCTCCGCCGCCAGGCGGGTGGCGGCCTCCCTGGTGTCCCGCGCGAGCAGCTCGGTGCGGATGGTGCCGCCGGCCGCCAGATGCCGGTCGTAGGGCAGGACCCGCACGCTCGCCCCCGTCGCCTTCAGCTGCTCGGCCGCCTTCTCCAGGTCGATGCCGAGGTGCGGCACGGTCTCGGTGAGCACGACCACGGTGGAGGTGGTGATGTCCCGGGGCAGCCCGCGCATCCACTCCAGGACCGCGTGCGTGCTGGCGATGCCCTCCAGCGTCGCGGGGACCGTGAGGATCCGGGCCTGGGCGGCGGACAGGGCGGTGCGGGCGACCTCGGCGGGCAGCGTCTCGCAGTCGGCGACGGTCACGCCGAAGTAGCGGCGCATCGCCACCATGATCCGCTCGTAGCCCTTGGTGTCGAGCATGGCCCCGACCTGCCCCTGGCTGCCGGGCAGCAGCCAGGCGTTCTCGGGCAGTTGCACGAGGTAGCCGGTGATGTCGAGGAGCGTCATCTGCGGTTCGACGACGTCGGCGAGATCGCCGGTGGTCCAGCGCAGGCTCTCCGCGCCGAGCCGCAGCGGCAGCGAGCCGAGCGCCGGGTCGGCCTCGACGGCCAGGACGGGATCCTGGCGGTAGTGGGCGTAGGTGGCGGTCAGCAGCGCGGCGACCGTCGTCTTGCCGGAGCCGCCGCGGATCGAGGTCACCGCTATCTGGCGGCCGGTGGTGACCGGCTGCTGGAGGATCTCGGCGGTCGCGGTGGTCTCGGCGACCTCACGGGCCGCCGAGGAGGAGACGGTACGGCGTACGGCCCGCAGGGCACGCGCGGCGAACGGCTCCCCCCGCCGGGGCCCCTTGCCCGCGCCGACGAGCTTCTGGTCGACGACCGGGCGGCTGTCGGGGGTGGCGCGGGAGGCGCGGGCGCGGGGCGCGGGGGCCGGCTGCGCGTACTGCTGCGGCTGTTCCTGCGGGGTGGGCCGCTGCTCCTCCTGCGGGGCGGCCTGCTGCTGGGCGGCCTGCTGCTCGGCGTAGGCCTGCTGCTCGGCGTACGCCTGCTGCCGCGCGTATGCCTGCTGTTCGGCGTAGGCCTGCTGGGCGTGCTGGTGCTGCTGCTGTTCGGTGTACGCCTGCTGCTGCTCGGTGTACGCCTGCTGCTGCGCGTGCTGCTGCTGCTCGGCGTAGGCCTGCTGCCGGGCGTAGGCCTGCTGTTCGGCGTAGGCCTGCTGGGCGTAGGCCGGGTCGGCGTACTGCTGCTGTCCCTGCGCGGCGTAGGCCTGCCGTTGCGCGGCGGCGTACTGCTCGGCGTAGGCCTGCTGTTGCGCGTGCTGCTGCTCGGCGGACGCGGGCTGCTGGTACTGCTGCGGGTAACCGTAGGCCGGTGCCGGCCCTTGCGCCTGCCCTTGTCCCTGGCCCTGGCCCTGGGCGTACTGACCGGCCGTGCCCTGCTGGGCGGCGTGCGCCTGCCGCGCCTCCGCCTCCTGCTGCGGGGTCGCCTGCTCCGCCGCCTGCTGCCGGTCCCGCTGCTGGGACGTCTGCTGCGGCTGCTGGGGCGTGCCGCCCCTCAGATCCCGCAGCACGTCGTTCTGCCAGTTGTCCCCGCTCGGCATGTCGCCCTTCTCTCCTGCCACGTCCCTCCGTGTCGTTCCGCGGAGCGACAGGTGGGCGTCTGGTCTTCGAAGCCTCAGAACTTGTTGAGCAGCTGCCCATAGATGCCGAACGCCCCGATGGCGAGCGGGAAGAGCCCGATCACGCCGAGGGACTCGATCAGGTCGGCGAACCTGCGCAGCCGCACCCGGACGTGGTCGGGCGGCTCGATGCCCAGGACCAGCAGCGGCAGCAGTGCCGCGGCCCCCAGCAGTACCAGCGCGCCGGCTCCCCCGGCGTGGTCCAGCCACAGCACCGCGAGCCGTACGACGAGCAGCGCGGCCGCCGCGAACAGCGCCACGACCTCGGCGACCAGCGGGAAGGCCCGTGCCCGGGACAGCAGGACGACGGCCACGAGCGAGGCGAGGCCCACCGTCCAGACGGTCGGCTCCTCCGCGGTGGTCAGCATCCAGCCACCGAGGGCGGCGGACGCCGCGGTGACGATGGTGGCGAGGGCGAGCCCGCGGTGGGTGGCGGCGAGGGCGTTGGCGACCTGGTGGCGGCTCACGGACGTCCCCGTGGAGCGCTTGTCGTCCAGGGCGGTGAGTCCCGAGGCCATCAGCGCGAACCGGGGCAGCAGCCCGAGCAGGACGATGGAGAACACGGCCATCACGGCACCGATCCGGTCCGCCCGGTCCTGGAGGAGGGCGACGGTCTCCCACACCAGGGCGATCACGACGATCGCCCCGGCCCCGATCAGGCCGCCCTTGCCGAGCGGCGAGCAGTAGGCCAGGAGCACGAGGGTGACCACCAGGGCGACGGCGATACCGGCCAGCCGTGCCGTCCCGCCCCAGTCGTAGGCGTCGGCGGCGGTCCAGGCGGTCAGCAGGCCGAGCCCGCCGGCGGCGAGCAGCAGCGCGGTGGCCAGGCCCTGGTTGCCCTGGCCGATCCGGGCGATGGCCGCGCCGGCGATCAGGCACAGGGCGGTGACGATGGCGAGCCCCGTGGTGACGGCCTCCAGGGAGAACTCCTGCCGGGCCAGGACGGCCGCGGCCACGGCGAACACCACGGTGGCCACGCCGGCGCTGATGCGGCGGGCGGCCGGGCGCCAGCGCCAGGTCCTCAGGTCGAGGTCGTCCGCGACCTGGTCGGTGACGTCGTGCACGACCGGCGCGGGCGGTGCGGCGTGCGCCCGGACCAGCCGGAGCACGGCGCCGTCGGGCACCTCGGCCGACGCCAGCGTCGCGTCATGGGGCAGTGCCGATCCGTCGGAGGTGATCAGCTGTCGTGTGGTCGGCCGGGTCGCGGCCCGGTCGTCCAGCAACTGGAGTATGTCCGGAAGCAATTGGCCGATCGGCGTGTCCGACGGCAGGACCAGGTCGGCTCGTCGTCGCTCGCCGATCAGGGTGACCCGGCTCAGCTGGGTCCGAGACATCGTTGCTGCGCTCACCACTCACCGGAACCTATCATCGCGTTTTTTGAGCCACGGCCGCGCTCCGATCCGCTCGCGTCGGCCGCGCACACCCCGTTCACTGTTTCTCCGCACCCTTGCCGCCCGCACCGCTCGCGGAGGCGCCGGGCGTCGGGTCGTACTGCTGCTCCTGCTGCTGCCGCTGCTGCTTCTCCTCGGCCTTCTGCTTGGCCAGCGTGGCCTGGAGGAAGGACCAGCCGATGCAGCCCGCGCACAGCACGGCGGCGATCGCGATGCCCGCGAAGACCTTGCCGAACCGTTCGTCCGCCGTCCGTCGCGCGCGCTGCGTGCCGAACAGCAGCGCGTCGCGCATCCGGCGCCGGCGCACCGCCACCGACTCCAGCAGCTGGCTGTCGTAGTCCCGTGCCATTCAGTCGTCCTGTGCCTTGTTGATGCGTGGTCAGTCGTCCGGGGCCAGGCCCAGGCGCTTCCGCATGACGGCGTACTTCCGGGTGAGCCGCCGGGCGGTGTGCTCGTCGAGTACGGCGAGGCGGTGGGGGTCGGCGTTGTGCGCGAGGTCGGCCGCCTTGACCAGCCGGGCGCCCGGGGTGTCCAGGATCCGGCGGGCGTACGCCTCCGGCTCCTCGTCCGGCCGCTTGGTCATGGCCCGTACGACGTCCTTGGTGTGCTGGGTGAGGGCGGCCGTGTCGAGCCACTCCTCGCTGAGGACGCCGTCCTCCAGCGCGTCGTGCAGCCAGGCGGCGGCCACCAGTTCGTCGCTGCCGCCCCGGGCGCGCACGCCGTCGGCGACGGCCGACAGATGCTCGGCGTACGGCCGCCCGGCCTTGTCCGTCTGACCGGCGTGCGCGGTGCGAGCGACGGCCTCGACCTCGGCGAGACTCATCTCCTGCGGCATGCGATCCCCCCTAGCTTCGCTCCCGCAACATAAGACACGAACGCGCCACGCGTACAACCGGGGTGTGGGGCTGCCCCCACACGTCTTCACACACCGCCCGACAGCCCTGTCACGATCATGAAGAGCACCCACAGGACGGGGATGAGCGCGATGTACGCCCGGGGCCGACGCCGCACGGGCACGCCCGGGTCGTAGCGCGGGCCGAGCGTGCCCGGTCCCGGCGCGGGGAGTTTCTTCACCTTGCGCACGGCCAGGACGTTGCGGACCAGGGTCAACGGCGCGAAGACGAAGAGGGACAGCGGGCTCCACCAGCCCCAGGCGAGCGTGTGGGTGGTCAGCGCGCGGTACACGGCCAGCCCGCAGGTCAGGCACATCGGACCGTCCGTCCGCCGGAATCCCATGAGGACGACGAGGCCGCGGTGCGCGCGGAACGCGACGTCCACGGCGGGAGAACCTCCGCAGAACCTGCACATGGGGAGGGACGGATCCGGGGGTTCCGGGAGGTCCGGATGCGGGAGCCGGCGGTTCCGGGCGCTGTCGTGGGGGGCGTCGGACGGGGGCTGGGCGGGCTCAGCGGGTCGCGTGGGCTGCACGGACTCCGCGGGTCGCGTGGGCTGCACGGACTCCGCGGGTCGCGCGGAGTCAGCGGGTCGCGCGGGCTCCGCTGGTCGCGCGGGGACCACGAACTGCGCGGGCTCCGCGGCGCGAGGGTCGGTGTACCAGGCGCGGAGGGAGTCGGCGACGGCGTCCAGGAGGCCGCTCTTCAGCGCGTTGTCGATGGTCCCGTCGCAGAACTTCTCCCCGCGCACCACGGCGGTGGCGGCGCGTACGGCGTCGGCGGGCCGCAGCCCGCCCTCCGGGGGGAGCGTGGGCACGGGGTTGTCCATCCAGCGGTGCTCGGGCGTGACGGCACCGACGCCGCGGAGGGCGTCGACGGCCCGGAACACCCCCTTGCTGTATTTGGGGAACGGCACGTGGATGGCGCCGCTCGGCGACTTCTGCCCACCGCCCCACTCCACGTCCCGGTCCTCGTCCGTGAGCGCGTCGAAGGCCTCGGCGAGTTCCCGCCACGCCTCGGCGTCGGCACGGTCGAGCTGGGCGAGGAGGCGCTGGTCGTCGGCCGGGGTGACGATGCGGGCGAGTTCCTCGACGGCATCGGCGTCGGCGGCCTCGGTGACGGGGCCGACCCCGGGTTCGTGACTGAGCAGGTTGAGCACGCCGAGCGGCGTGAGCCCCCGCTCCCGGGCCTCCCGGACACGGCCGTACCACTCCATCCCCGCGTCGTAGGCACGGCGGCTGCTCGCCCGCCGGGTGATCCACTCGACGTCGTCGTCGCCTGGGCCGGGGCCGGCCCAGGCGTATCCGATCACCTCACCGTCGGGGGCGGTGACGGTGACGTAGTGGACGGGGTTGGTCATGCTGTCGTCTCGTGGGTCGGCCGGGGCTCAGCCACCGGGGGTTGCTGCTTCAGCGCGGCGAGGAGGGCGGTGGGGGTGGGCTGTCGGCCTCGCCGGCGCGCAGGGCCCGCACCCACCTGCCGCTGGCGTTGACGGCGTTGGCCGACAGCCCTGGCGGCGCGACCGAGCCGGCCGCGTCGGTACGCGACGGGCCCAGCGGTGTGGATGCTGTACGTCGCCGGGCCCGCGCCGATCAACCGAGGTGGGATGACTCAGCTCTTCGCGGCCAGGTCTTTGACAGTCTGCAGGCTCGGCGCCTCCGTGAGGGAGCCGGGGGCAATATGGCTGGGGTCCTCCGGGCCGTACTCGCGGGTCATCTTCGCGAGCGCGGCTGAAGGAGCGAGGTCCTGTTGCTTCGCCTCGTGGAGCTCGGCGGCCCACAAAGCGCCCATATTGAACGCGTCGTCGCCACCCGCCCTGCGATACTGCCATCCGGCCGCATCGTCCTCGTCATTCACCCACACGTATCCGAGGACCGTTCCGTTTCGGTCCACGACAGCTGCATACTGCACCGGCTTGTCGGTGGTCCTGGCATAGCGTGGTGGGCTGTCGACTTCCTCCCACTGCAATGGTTCGGTTACCCGCGGAGGCACCTGCGGCTCCCGGCTCATGATTGCGCCTTTCCTCTGCTACCTCGGCAGGACCTCGCCGTAGACCTGCACTTGACCATTCTCCATGAACACACGGGTCACCCGGTATTCCGTCCCGCGGCCCAGCAGGATCTCCCTTTCACCCTGGCCGAACTTACCGACCTTCTCGACCCAGAGAGCCGGGGTGCCCTTGGGGACCCTGAGGTGCAGAATGGCCTCTTCGTCCGCGAAGGCGCCGACTGGGTGGTTGCCGAGCGAGGTCGACATGTAACCCTTGTCATCGTAGGTCTTGCCCAGCATGTCGAATGGGCTGTCCATCTCGATGTGCCCGAGCCCGGTACCACGGACCACCATGACGTCCTCCGGTACCGCACGGCCTGCGAGCGCCTTGTCGACCTCGTCGATGTTGTGCTGGACATACGGGGTCAGCTTCGAAGGGTCGCCGCTCCGCAGGTACCCGTTCATTTCCTTGTAGGTCGCCCAGCCGTCGGTGGGATGCGGGGCCGGCTGCGTGTAATCGGGCTCGTCGGTGTAGTCCCAGACCGCCTGCTTCCGCTCCGGCGGCATGTTCTCCGCGTAGTGGTTCCAGGTGTCCTGGCCATACTTGATGGCGTCGGTGTCCCGTGCGAAGGGAACCGTGCCCTCGGAGACCTCGGCGTAGGCGACCCGGTGCTTCTCGGCAGTCGAGAGCTGAGCCCACTCCTTGTTCGACACATGCGGCTTGTACTCGAACGGCTCGCCCGCGCCGCCGTGCCCAGGAGTGTCCGCGCCCTGGTGGCCCGGAGCGGCTGGGGCATCGGTGCCGTGGTGTACGGCGGCGTCCGCCGCATCGTGGGCGATGTCTCCGTGGTCGCCTGCGTGGGCCGCGTCGTCCGCGTGGTTGGCGCCGTGCGCGGCGTCATTCGCGTGGTTGGCGCCGTGCGCGGCGTCGTCGGCGTGACCGGTGCCGGGAGCGTCGTGGCCCGGGCCGTGGCCGCCGGTGCCGGGGACGTCGGGGCCGCCCGGGTGCGGCGCGGTCGGGGCGTGGTTCGCCGGGCCGGTGGTCTGGTGGTACCACGGCGTCGAGGCGCCGGGGTGAGCACCGCTGCCGGGGACGTCGGGGCCGCCCGGGTGCGGCGCCGGCGGGACGTCGTGCACCGGGTTGGCGCCCGTCGTCTGGCTGTACCAGGGAGTCCCCGCCCCGGGGTGACCGCCCGGGTGCGGCGCGGTCGTCGGGGTCGTGTCGTACGACGACGGCGGTGGCGCCTGGTCGTACGCGGACGGGGCCGGTGCGTGATCGTACGTGCCCGGCGACGGCGCGTGACCGTACGGCGAGCCGGACGGAGCCTGGCCGTACGGGGACCCGGACGGGGTCTGGCCGTACGGCGACCCGGACGGGGTCTGGCCGTACGGGGACGCCGACGGGGTCTGGCCGTGCTGCGTGCCGGTCGGGGTGTGGTCGTACGTGGAGGGTGCCGGTGTCGGGTCGAAGGCTCCGCCCGGGGTGTGGATCGGGGCCGTGGGGGGCGGGTTGTAGTGGCCGCCCGGGGCCGCGTTGTCCACCGTGTGCGCGGTTCCGTCGACGCTCTGGGCCATCCCTGCGTACGACGGTGTCTGGGCGCCCTGCGTCGTCCAGTGGGCCGGAAGTGTCGGAGTGGTGCCGTGCGGGACCGTCGGGGTCGTCGGGCCGACGTCGTGGGGAACCGGTGTCGTGTCGATCGTGCCGTTGGGCCCGACGAGGTTGCCGTTCGGGGCCAGCTGGTGGCCGTCGGGGAGGTGGACCGAGCCGTCGGGGAGCGTGGGGATGTCGATGTTGCCGACACCCTTCAGGCCCTTGGTGATGTCGCCGATCTTCGACAGGCCCGCGCCCGCGCCCTTGGCGATGTAGGTCATCGGGTCGATGACCCGGCCGGCCTT
>NZ_JBEYZD010000092.1:0-30773 GCF_040645895.1 Streptomyces olindensis
CCTGGCTGCCCGTGCTGACCATCGCCCTGGCCGCCCTGGCGGTGCCCACCGCCTCCGGTCGCCCCCGCCATCGGCCCGAGCGAGGCGTCGGCCCGGCCGGCGAAGTCGAGGGCGGCGCTCCCGGCCCCGGCGCCCACCACCTCCAGTCGCCCCCGCCATCGGCCCGGGCGAGGCGTCGGCCCGGCCAGCGAGGCCAGTCGCCCACGCCATCGGCCCGAGCGAGGCGTCGGCCCGGCCGGCGAAGTCGAGGGCGGCGCTCCCGGCCCCGGCGCCCCGCCACCTCCGGCCGCCCCCGTCATCGGCCCGGGCGAGGCGTCGGCCCGGCCGGCGAGGTCAGGGGCGGCGGTCCCGGTGCCTCCGGTCGCCCCCGTCATCGGCCCGGGCGCGCGGGCCGGGGGCGGCGGCTTTCCCAGGCCCCCGCTCGCGTCAGTCGTCCCGAAGTGAGGGCGGGGGACGGTCGTTCCCAGCCCGCCCCGTCAGAAGCCGCCGCCGAAGTCGCCGCCCCCGCCGCCGAAGTCGCCTCCGCCGAAGTCCCCTCCGAAGCCGCCGCCGAAGTCGCCGGTGTCGAAGTCCGCGCCGGAGACGTCGCCGCCCTCGT
Organism: Streptomyces olindensis; assembly: GCF_040645895.1. Classification (NCBI taxonomy): domain Bacteria; kingdom Bacillati; phylum Actinomycetota; class Actinomycetes; order Kitasatosporales; family Streptomycetaceae; genus Streptomyces; species Streptomyces olindensis. The sequence goes on from NZ_JBEYZD010000092.1 coordinate 599, forward strand.
AGCCGCCGAAGTCTCCGTAGCCGGAGCCGTAGTCGGCCGCGTAGGCGGGGGCGGCCATCATGCTGCCGAGCATGGTGCCGACGAGGAGGCCGGGGAGCAGGCCGCCGCCGAAGTAGCCGCCGGCCCAGGGGCCGTACGCCGGGCCCGCCTCCCAGTACGGGCGGCGGCCCTGGTCGGTGTCGACCTCGCGGACGACCGGGTCGCGGCCCTCGGCGAGACGCGTCCGGTCGGCCGCGCAGACCGGCACCTCGCGCGCCGCACCGCCCGGCGGCGTCCAGCTCGCGTCGACGACCGAGGGGCCGTGGCGCGGGTCGAAGAAGCAGGGCGGGCGGCGCTCCGGCAGCGGTCCGCCCTCGCGGCGGGCGGAGAGCCGCGCCAGGGAGAACCGGCCGTCCTCCACGGCCTGCGTGACGGCCTTGACGTCCTCGGGCTTCGTCGCGGCGGCCATCAGCGACTTCGCCTGCTCGTAGGCGTCCAGGGCGTGCTCGTAGTCGGCGCGCATCGCGTCGTCGGCGCCCGGTTCCCCGGGATGGAAGTCGAGACGGTCGAGTTCCTCGCCGAAGGCGGTGATGTCCTCGTCGACGACCACCCGCAGCTTCTCCAGCGCGGCCCGCTGCTCCTCCTCGTGGCGGCGCCGGTTGCGCCGCACCACCGCGTAGGCGCCCGCGCCGCCGGCCGCGACCAGGGCGCCGACCGTGATGAGCCCGCCGACCGGCACGTCGGTGCCCGAGCCGTCGCTCCAGCTGCTCGGCGCCGAGCCGCCCACGTTGCGCAGGGCGTCGTCGACGAAGTCGTTCAGCTGCGCCTTGGCGTCGCCCGCGCCCTGGACGGCCGTGACCAGGTTGGACACGCCCTGGCTGCTCAGCACCGCGCTGTCGGCACGGGCGTCGAACCGGTCGCCGACGCGGATGCCGTACAGGCCGGTGACGCCGGTCTCGGTGCGCAGGTTCCGGAACAGGTCCTGCGTGGGGTAGCCGTCGGGGAGGACCGCCACGAAGACGGGCTTGTCCGCGTCCTTGATCTTGTCGGCGAGCGCCTCCGCGTCCGACGCGGCCAGCTGGTCCGAGGCCGCCGGATCGACGTAGACCGGGTTCTCGCGCAGTTCCTGGGCGACCTCCGAGAGGTCGGTGGCCGCGTGCGCACCCGGCGCACCGGCCAGCAGCACCGCCAGTACGGCGGCGACCGGCACGATCAGCAGACGTACGAGGGTACGCACCAGTGCGGCCTTCATATGTTCGAAGCTACCCGAATCGGTACAGAAACGGATATCTGTCGGGGCGCGGATTTCCCGGGGCCGCTGCGCCTACGATGCCCTCGGACTTACTGCCGTGGGCCGGTCGGGCCCGCCGGTCTCAGCAGAAGGGGCGGGAAAAGGGCATGCTCGGACGACGCAGAGCCGCGGACATGACGGTGTCCGAACTCACCGAGCTGGACCGGTCGCGCACGCGGGCCGATCTGCTGTGGGAGCTGTTCCGGCACGCCGAGGCCGAGGTGACGTCGGCGATCGACTGGTATCTGGCCCGGCGGCGGGGGCCTGCCCTGTGGTCGCGGTCGCTGCGGGCGCTCGCGGCGCTGCTGGGGATCGTCGGCACGCTCACCCCGCTGGTGCACACCGCCGCCCCGACGGCCGTGCAGCCCGAGTGGGGCTTCGTGTTCCTGGCCGGCGGGGCGGGCTGTGTCCTCTTCGACCGGATCTTCGGGTTCTCGGCGTCCTGGACGCGCTACATCCGTACCGAGCTGGCCTTGCAGCAGATCCTCAAGCGGGCGCAGTCCGAGTGGGCGCAGGCGTTCCTGCGGACCACCGACTCGCCCAGCGACAAGGAGCAGGCCGCGCTGCTCGGGGTGATCGAGCGGCTGCGGACGGAGGCCCAGCGGACCATTGAGGACGAGGGCACGGCGTGGGTCGGCTATCTGGCCGACGGCATGGAGGAACTGACCCGCTCCACCTCCCACGCCACCGGCCAGCGCTCCCACTCCGCGGGCCTCTTCCGCCTCGACCGCACCCCGGGCCGCGACCGGGGCGGCGACCTCCCGGGCCCGCGGTCCCGGGACACGGCGATGTGAGCCCGGCCGGGTCAAGCGCCCCCCTGGCGCCCCCTACTCGGCCGGAGACACACCCGCCCGCAGCAGGCCGTACGTGTACGCGTCCTCCAGGGCCTGCCAGCTCGCCGCGATGACGTTTTCGGCGACGCCCACGGTCGACCACTCCCCCGCCCCGTCGGACGTGGAGATCAGCACGCGGGTCGTGGACTGGGTGCCGTGCACGCCCTCCAGGATGCGGACCTTGTAGTCCACCAGGTCCAGCTTGGCGAGCTGGGGGTAGATCTTCTCCAGGCCCACGCGCAGGGCCCGGTCCAGGGCGTTGACCGGGCCGTTGCCCTCGGCCGTGGCGACGATGCGCTCACCCTTGGCCCAGAGCTTGACGGTGGCCTCGTTGGCGTGGGTGCCGTCGGGGCGGTCCTCGACGATGGCCCGCCAGGACTCGACCTCGAAGTAGCGCAGGAGCTTGCCCTGGACCTCGCCGCGCAGGAGGAGTTCGAAGGAGGCGTCGGCCGCCTCGTAGGTGTAGCCCTTGAGCTCGCGCTCCTTCACCCGCTCGACCACCCGGCCGACCAGCTCGCGGTCGCCGCCGAGGTCGATGCCGAGTTCCTTGCCCTTGAGCTCGATGGAGGCGCGGCCCGCCATGTCGGAGACGAGCATCCGCATGGTGTTGCCGACCAGCTCCGGGTCGATGTGCTGGTACAGGTCCGGGTCGACCTTGATCGCGGAGGCGTGCAGTCCGGCCTTGTGCGCGAAGGCGGAGACACCGACGTAGGGCTGGTGCGTGGAGGGGGTGAGGTTCACGACCTCGGCGATGGCGTGCGAGATGCGGGTCATCTCGCGCAGCCGGCCCTCGGGCAGCACCTTCTTGCCGTACTTCAGTTCCAGCGCCGCGACGACCGGGAAGAGGTTGGCGTTGCCGACGCGTTCGCCGTAGCCGTTGGCCGTGCACTGCACGTGCGTGGCGCCCGCGTCGACGGCGGCCAGCGTGTTCGCCACCGCGCAGCCCGTGTCGTCCTGGGCGTGGATGCCGAGCCGCGCGCCGGTGTCGGCGAGGACGGTGGAGACGACGGCCTGGATCTGCGCCGGGAGCATCCCGCCGTTGGTGTCGCAGAGGATGACGACGTCCGCGCCGGCCTCGGACGCCGTGCGGACGACCTCCTTGGCGTACTCCGGGTTCGCGCGGTAGCCGTCGAAGAAGTGCTCGCAGTCGACGAAGACCCGGCGACCCTGCTCCGTCAGGAAGGCGACCGTGTCCCGGACCATCTCCAGGTTCTCGTCGAGGGTGGTGCGCAGGGCGAGTTCGACGTGGCGGTCGTGCGACTTGGCGACCAGCGTGATCACCTGGGCGCCGGACTCCAGCAACGCCCTGACCTGCGGGTCCTCGGCGGCCGTGGTGCCGGCGCGGCGGGTGGAGCCGAACGCGACCAGCTGGGCGTGGCGGAAGTCGATCTCCTGCCGGGCGCGGGCGAAGAACTCGGTGTCGCGGGGGTTCGCGCCGGGCCAGCCGCCCTCGATGAAGCCCACGCCGAAGTCGTCCAGGTGCCGTGCGATGGCGAGCTTGTCCGCGACGGTGAGGTTGATGCCCTCCCGCTGGGCGCCGTCGCGCAGGGTGGTGTCGAAGACGTGGAACGAATCGTCGAGCTCGCTGGTAGCGGTCATGGTGTCAAGGCTCCTGAGGATGGGATCTCGGTCGTACCGGAATGACCGGCTCCACCGCCCTCACATACTCCCTCGCGCTCTCGCCTCCGGCTGTGGGTGGGCCAGAAATGCGAAAAACCTCTCGCGGGTGCGAGAGGTCTGCGCGCGGGTCGAGGACGACGGTGTCCGCCCGTACCTGGTCGTACGTGGCGGTCACTGCGGACCGGCGCGCCTGCTGCCAATAATCATGGCGAACGAGAGCACGGGGGCAGTCTGGCACAACCCCCGCGCCCCGCTCACGCTTGTCTCAGGATGCGGTCGGTCACCTCAGGTGGCGGACGTAGACGTGCGAGGTGTCGTACGTGTCGCCGGGCACGAGGTCCGGCGAGGAGCTGCTGAAGGCGACCGTGCGGCCGTGCCGGTCGATCACCGGGGCGGACACGCTCTGGTCGTTCGGGCCACCGGCGGCGTCCGGGCTGGCGAGGGTCGTGCGGCCGGTGCGCAGGTCGCGGACGTACGCGCGGGTGGTGCGGTCGGGGTCGCCCGGGTCGGCCGAGACGAACGCCAGGTACCGGCTGTCGGCGCTGAGCTGCGGGGAGGCGGTGAAGGCGGCCGGGTCGGCGGCGTCGATCCGGCGGAGTTCACCGGTCTTCAGGTCGCGGACGAAGACGTTGTTCCCCTGGTTGGTGTCGCCCGGAGTGAGCCGCGAGTCCAGCGAGTTGAAGACGGCGTACCGGCCGTCGGCGCTGATCTGCGGGAACTCGCTCTGCCCGTCGGACTTCTCGCCGTCCGGCGCCCGGTCGGCGTGGAACAGCTCGCCGCTCGGCACGTCACGGACCCAGGCGTCGCTCCAGTCGCCCGAGGAGGGGTGCGGGATGAAGAACTGGTAGCCGACGCGCTTGCCGTCGGCGCTGATGGACGGGTTCGTGGCGGCGGCCCTGCGGTCGGCGGCCGTGGGCACCTGGCTGATGCGGACGGCCTCGCCGCTGGTGCGGTCGACGCGGTAGACGCGCCCCCAGCGGTCCTCGCCCTCGCCGAGGCCGGACTGCTGGGCGACGAAGGCGACGTAGCGGCCGTCCTCGCTGATGGCGGGCTGCCGGCCGGTGTCGTAGCCGGTGTCGACGGTGTCCGCGATGCGCTGCAGGGTCCCGGTCTTCAGGTCCTTGACCCAGATGTGGCTGCGTCCGTCGTCGGCGTCGGTGGCGCTGAAGGCCAGGAAGCGGCCGTTGCCGCTCAGCGCGACGTCGTCGACGGGGCCGCCGTCGCGCGCGGTGCTCGCCAGTCGGGTCTTTCCGGTCTTCAGGTCGCGGACGAAGGCGTCGGCGGTGCCGTCGGTGTCACCGGCGACGAGGTTGTCGGCGCTGGAGACGAACGCCGGACGGCGGCCGTCGGCGCTCAGGCCCGGCCCGCCGGAGGGGCCGTTGCCCTCGGCGCCGTCCGGGGCGATGCTCGCCTTCTCGGTCCGCGGCGCCGGCGCGGGCGCGGCGGTCGCGGGCAGCGCGGCGGCACCGCCGAGCGTGACGGCCAGGGCCACGCCGAGCGCGACGGACGTGGCCCTCCTGGTGCTGGTCATGTGCTGTTCCCCCTGTGTTCCCCGTGGACGCTTCTCCCCCGGCCCCGCGCCGAGGGCTCCCCCAGAGCCAACAGCACCACGGACCACACGGTCAATCCGTCGTATTGAGTACAACCCGGGCGTGCGTTCAGACGTCCGCGAGGAGGCTGTCGGTGAGGAAGTCCCGCACGTGGGCGAGGACTTGGGCCCGGTCGGTGCCGCGCAGGCCGATCGCCACATGGATGGAGAAGCCGTCCAGCAGCGCCCGCAGGCGGGCGGCGAAGCGGTCCGGGTCCACGCGGCGGAACTCGCCCCGCGAGATGCCCTCGGCGAGCAGGGCGACCAGGTCGCGGTGCCAGGCCCCCTCGATGGCGGCCTGCCGGTCGCGGGCGGCCGCGTCGGCGGCGGCGCTCTGCGAGCGGTTCCACACCTCCAGCCACAGCGTCCAGTGCGGGTCGCGGTGGCCGTCCGGGACGTACAGGTCGACGTAGGCGTCGAGGCGCTCGCGGGCGCTCGCGGCCCGGGTCAGCAGCCGTCCGCGCTCGGCGCCGAGCCGGCCCTCGCTCCACTCCAGGGTCCGCAGCAGCAGTTCGTCCTTGGAGCCGAAGTAGTAGAGGAGGTGCCCGCTGCTCATCCCGACCTCACGGCCGAGCGCCGCCATGGTGAGCTTCTCCAGTCCGCGCTCGGCGATCATCTCCATGGCGGTGGCGAGCACGTCCTCGCGGGGCGGTGCCTGCCTGCGCCCACCGGCCATGTGTGCTCCTAGGTCCTCGGTTGCTGCTGGGTGATGCAGTGGATGCCGCCACCGCCCGCGAAGATCGTACGGGCGTCCACCAGTGTCACCGTCCGCTCGGGGAACAGCCGGCGGAAGATGCCGGCCGCGATCTCGTCACGGGGGTCGTCGAAGCCGCACAGCACGACGCCGCCGTTGCAGAGGTAGTGGTTGATGTAGGAGTAGTCGGCCCAGTGGCCGTCGGCCTCCAGCACCGTCGGGGCGGGGACCTCGACGACCTGCAGGCGGCGGCCGCGCGCGTCCGTCTGCGCCTTCAGCAGGCCTATGACCTCCCGGGTCACCTCGTGGTCGGGGTGCGCCGGGTCCGGCTGGGAGTGCGCCACGACGACGCCCGGGCGGGCGAACGCCGCGACGATGTCGACGTGTCCGAGGGTGCCGAAGCCGTGGGGAGGGTAGTCGCCGGTCAGGCCGCGGGGCAGCCAGATCGCCTTGCGGGTGCCGAGCTGGGCGTGGATCTCGGCCTCGACCTGCTCGCGGCTCCACCCGGAGTTGCGCTCGGGCCCGAGCTGGACGGTCTCGGTGAGCAGGACCGTGCCCTCGCCGTCCACGTGGATCGCCCCGCCCTCGTTGACGAGCCGGGAGGCGTACGTCCGGGCCCCGGCGAGGTCCGCGACATGGGCGGCGATCTTCGCGTCGTGCTCCCAGCGGGCCCACTCCTGCGCGCCCCAGCCGTTGAACGTCCAGTCGACGGCGGCCAGTCGCCCCTTGCCGTCGGTGAGGAAGGTCGGGCCGATGTCCCGCATCCAGGCGTCGTCGAGGTCCCGCTCGACAGTCTCGATGCCGTCGCCCAGCAGGGCGCGCGCCTCACCGGACCGGCCCGGGCCGCACACCACCGTCACCGGCTCGAAGCGGCGGACGGCCCGGGCGACCGCGGCCCAGGCGACCCGGGCGGCGGCCAGCTCCGCGGGGTCGTCGAAGGTCGGGTTCGGCCCCGGCCAGGCCATCCAGGTGCGCTCGTGCGGAACCCATTCGGCGGGCATGCGGAAGCCGTCGGCGGCTGCGGACATCGTTGATCCTCAGAGGAAGTAGAGACGGTTGAGGGAGACGGACTCGGCTGCTTCGGAGCGCAGCGGCTCGCCGTCGAGGGTGACCAGCCCGGTGCGCCGGTCGACGTCCACGGCCCCCGTACGGGAGTTGCGGCGCAGGTCGGCCGGGCCGATGCCGCGCGTGCCGCGCACGGCGACCCTGCGGCGGCGGGTCGGCAGGCGGTCGTGCCCCTGGTCGAGGGCGGCCCGCGCGACGAATGCCACCGAGATGTCGGCCGGGGTCGCCCCGTGCGCGCCGAACTGCGGTCCGAGGACGAGGGGTTCGCAGGTGTCGGTCGCCGCGTTCGGGTCGCCGGTCACGCCGTACGCCGGGAAGCCGGCCTTCAGCACCAGCTGCGGCTTGGCGCCGAAGTACTCCGGGCGCCACAGCACGATGTCGGCGAGCTTGCCGGTCTCGATCGACCCGACCTCGTGCGCGAGCCCGTGCGCGATGGCCGGGTTGATGGTCAGTTTGGCGATGTAGCGCAGGACGCGCTCGTTGTCGTGGTCGTCGTCGGGTGCGCCGAACTCGGCCTTCATCTTCCCGGCCATGGCGAAGGTGCGGCGGACGGTCTCGCCCGCGCGTCCCATGCCCTGCGCGTCCGAGGAGGTGATGCCGATGGCGCCCAGGTCGTGCAGGACGTCCTCGGCGCCCATGGTCCCGGCGCGGATGCGGTCGCGGGCCATGGCGGCGTCGCCGGGCAGGTCGGTCTTCAGGTCGTGGACGGAGACGATCATGCCGTAGTGCTCGGCGACGGCGTCCCGGCCGAAGGGCAGGGTCGGGTTCGTGGACGAGCCGATGACGTTCGCGACACCCGCCATCTTCAGGACGTTCGGGACGTGGCCGCCGCCGCAGCCCTCGATGTGGAAGGCGTGGATCGTGCGGCCCTCCAGCACGCGCAGGGTGTCCTCCACGGAGAGGCACTCGTTCAAGCCGTCGCTGTGCAGGGCGACTTGGACGTCGTGCTCCTCGGCGACGCGCAGGGCGGTGTCCAGGGCACGGGTGTGGGCGCCCATGTCCTCGTGCACCTTGAAGCCGGAAGCCCCTCCTTCGGCGAGGGCCTCGACCAGGGGCGCCTCGTGCGAGGAGGAACCCCGGCCCAGGAAGCCGATGTTGACCGGCCAGGCGTCGAAGGCGCCGAACGCGTGCCGCAGCGCCCAGGGCGAGTTGACGCCGACGCCCCACACGGGCCCGAACTCCTGCCCGATGACCGTCGTCACGCCGGAGGCGAGCGAGGCCTCCATGACACGCGGCGACAGCAGGTGGACATGGGTGTCGACGGCCCCGGCGGTGGCGATGAGCCCCTCCCCGGAGACGATCGACGTACCGGTGCCGACGACGACGTCCACCCCGTCGAGGGTGTCGGGGTTCCCGGCCCGTCCGATCGCGTGGATCCGGCCCTCGCGGATGCCGATGGAGACCTTCCGGACGCCCTGCACGGCGTCGATCACCACGACGTTGCTGATGACGACGTCGCAGGTGTCCCGGACGGCGGCGGCCTTGAGGTGCAGTCCGTCGCGGGCGGTCTTGCCGAAGCCGGCGAGGAACTCGTCGCCGTACCGCTGGGAGTCGGACTCGACGCGGACGGTCAGTCCGGAGTCGCCGAGGCGGATGCGGTCGCCGGCCCGGGGGCCGTGGGTGGCGGCGTACTCGTACGGGGTGAGGCGGCGGGCCTCGGCGGGGTGGCCTCCCGGGCGGCTCATGGCGCGACCTCCTGCTCGTCCGTGTCCGCTAAGCCGAGGTAGCCGCAGGCCGCGGCGCGACGCAGTGCCTCTTCGCGGGCGCCCGGGGCGTCCAGCGGCCCGTCGACGAGCCCGGCGAAGCCGATCGCGATCCGCTCGCCCCCGAGGGGCACGAGCCCCACCTCGACGCTCTCCCCCGGCCCGAACCGCACGGAGGACCCGGCGGGCACGGCGAGCCGCATGCCGTAGGCCTCGGCGCGTGCGAAGTCGAGCCGTGGGTTGGCCTCGAAGAAGTGGAAGTGGGAGGTGACGGAGACCGGCACGGTCGCGGTGTTGGTCACCGTCAGCCGCACGGCCGGCGCCGGCTCGGGGTGCTCGGGCCCGGGCAGCAGCGCGCCCGGCGCGTCCGGTCCCGAGCCGCCGCCGATGGGGTCGGAGACCACCGCGAGCCGTGAGCCGTCGTCGAAGACCGCCTCGACGTGCACCTCGGTGACGACGTCGGCGACTCCGGGCAGCACGTCGTCGGGTCCGAGGACGGACCGGGCGGCCTCGACGGCCTCGGCGAGCCGTCTGCCGTCCCGGGCGGCCTCGCACACCGTGTCGGCGATGAGCGCGGTCGCCTCGGGGACGTTGAGCCTCAGGCCTCTCGCCCGGCGGGCGCGGGCGAGCTCGGCGGCGCCGAAGAGCAGCAGCCGGTCGCGTTCGGTCGGGGTCAGCCGCATGTCACTCCCTCCGTTTAGAGCATCACTCTAAACCGGAATTTCTCTGCTCCGGAAGGTTGACGGCAGAGCATCGCGCACATCACATTGAACGTCGCTCTAACCGAGGGAGACCAGCATGCCGATCGAACAGCGCGGAGTCGACACCATCCCCGAGGAGGAACGCACCAGCGGGCCACGGGATCTCGTCTCGATCCTGCTCGGCTCCAACCTCTGTCTGGGGGTGATCGTCTTCGGCTGGCTGCCGCCGTCCTTCGGCCTGGACTGGTGGTCGTCGGTCAGCGCGGTCGTGGCGGGCACGGTGGTGGGCGTGGTGTTCACGGCTCCCCTCGCGCTGGTCTCCCTGCGCACGGGCACCAACCTGTCGACGTCCTCCGGCGCCCAGTTCGGGGTGCGCGGGCGCCTGGTCGGCTCGGTGGTCGGTCTGCTCCTGGCCCTCGGCTACACCGCGCTGACCGTGTGGATCGGCGGTGACGTGATGGTGGGCGTGCTGGGCCGGCTGGCCGGGCTGCCGCAGGGCGGCACGTCGTACGCGCTCGTCTACGGGCTGCTCGCCGCGGCGACGGTGGCCGGCGCGGTGTACGGCTACCGGGTGCTGCTGGCGATGTCCCGGGTCCTCGCCTTCGGCATGACGGCCCTGCTGGCGCTCGGCCTGGTCGCCTACGCCCCGCACTTCACCACCGCCGCGCTGCCGGAGACCGGCGGCCATCTGCTGGGCGGCTTCTGGCCGACCTGGCTGCTCGCGGCCGTGGCGGCCGGGCTGTCCGGCCCGATCGCCTTCATCACCCTGCTCGGCGACTACACCCGCTACATCTCCCCGGCCCGCCACTCCTCGCGCCGGGTGCTGCACGCGACCTGGCTGGGCCTGCTGCTGGGCCTGCTGGTGCCGCAGCTGTTCGGCACGTTCACCGCGTACGCGGCCGGGGCGGCCCTCGACTACGCGGGCCCGCTGGTCGACGCGGCCCCCGCCTGGTACCTCGTCCCGCTGCTGCTGGCGGCCTCGGCGGGCTCGGTCGGCAACGCGGGTCTGATGCTGTACTCGATGGGCCTCGACCTGGACGCGATCCTGCCGCGCGCCTCACGGGCCCGGGCGACGTACGTGGTCGCGGTCGTGGCCACGGCCGCGGTCTTCGCCGGGCACTGGTTCTCGACCGCGCAGGACGCGATGACGTCCTTCGTCCTGCTGCTGACCGCGATCGGCACGCCGTGGGCGGTCATCACCCTGATCGGCTTCGCCCGCTGCGGCGGGGTGTACGACGCGGACGCCCTGCAGGTCTTCAACCGCCGCGCACGGGGCGGCGTCTACTGGTACCGCGCCGGCTGGAACGTCCCGGCGACCCTGTCCTGGGCGGCCGGCGCGACCGTCGGCGTCCTCGCGGTGTCCCTGCCGTCGTACGAGGGCCCGCTGCTGGCCCTGACCGGCGGGGTGGACTGCAGTTTCCTGCTGTCGGGGGTGGTGGGAGGGGTGGCGTACGCGCTGACGGCCCCGGGTTCCATGTCGATGGAGCCCGGGGTCGAGGCCCCTGCACCGGCTTCTCTGTCCGACTGATACGGGCGGTGGGTGGGCATAGGCCCGGGGGTCCGGGGGCGGAGCCCCCGGTGGCCCGGGGCGGACTCAGCCCAGCTGGTGCATCCAGCCGTGCGTGTCCGCGGCCGTACCCCGCTGAATGTCGAGCAGCGCCTGGCGCAGCCGCAGCGTGACCTCGCCCGGCTCACCCCCGCTCTGCTTCCACTCCGCCCCGGCCCGCTTCACCGTCCCGACCGGCGTGATCACCGCGGCCGTACCGCAGGCGAACACCTCGGTCAGCGACCCGTTCTCCGAGTCCCGCTGCCACTGCTCGACCGAGACCTTGCCCTCCTCGGCCTCGTAGCCGAGGTCACGGGCAACCGTGAGCAGGGAGTCGCGCGTGACGCCCTCCAGGATGGAGCCGGTGAGGGACGGCGTGACGATCTTGTCGCCGTACACGAAGTACAGGTTCATGCCGCCGAGCTCCTCGACCCACTGGTGCTCCACGGCGTCGAGGTAGCAGACCTGGTCGCAGCCCTTCGTCGCGGCCTCGGCCTGCGCGAGCAGGGACGCCGCGTAGTTGCCGCCCGTCTTCGCGTCGCCCATGCCGCCGGGCACGGCGCGGACGCGGTCCTCGGAGACCCAGATGGAGACCGGCTTCACGCCGCCCGGGAAGTACGCGCCGGCCGGCGAGGCGATCACCAGGAACAGGTACTCGTTGGCCGGCTTCACACCCAGCCCGACCTCGGTCGCGATCATGAACGGGCGCAGGTAGAGGGACTCCTCGCCGCCGTGCGCCGGAACCCACGCCTTGTCCTGCCTGACCAGCGCGTCGCACGCCTCGATGAACGTCTCCACCGGCAGCTCGGGCATGGCCAGCCGGCGCGCGGACCGCTGGAAGCGCTCGGCGTTCTTCTCCGGCCGGAACGTGGCGACCGAGCCGTCGGGACGGCGGTAGGCCTTCAGGCCCTCGAAGATCTCCTGCGCGTAGTGCAGGACCGTGGTGGCCGGGTCGAGGGAGATCGGCGCGTACGGCACGAGCTGGCCGTCGTGCCAGCCGCGGCCCTCCGTCCACTTGATCGTCACCATGTGATCGGTGAAGTGGCGGCCGAACCCGGGGTTGGCCAGGATCGCCTCGCGCTCTGCGGCGGAGAGCGGGTTGGCGGACGGCTTGAGCTCGATCGTGGGCGTCGTCATGGGTTGATGTCCTTCACCGGTTGTAGTGACGGGCCGCGCTCGGTACTGCGCTGATGGTGACCAGTGCTAGGACGTCCGAGCATTCCCTCGTTCCGCGGCCTCGCGTTCGATTATCGCCCGGGGGCGACGGCGGAAGGAACGGGGTGAATGCGGCCCGGTGGTCGATGGTGGCACCCGGCGGGAACATGCGGAAGCCGCCGGGTGCGGATGCGACCCGGCGGCTTGGTGGAGCGCGGCGGGTCAGCCGGCTACGCGTACGGCGAGCGCGTCGCCGATCTCCGCGGTGGAGCGGGCGGGCTGGCCGGCCCGCTCACCGAGGTCGGCGGCGACCGCCTCGTCGATCCGGGCGGCCTCGGCCTCGTAGCCGAGGTGGCGCAGCAGCAGGGCGACGGACAGCACGGTGGCGGTCGGGTCGGCCTTGCCCTGGCCGGCGATGTCCGGGGCCGAGCCGTGCACGGGCTCGAACATGGACGGGAACTCTCCGGACGGGTTGATGTTGCCGGAGGCGGCCACGCCGATGCCGCCGGAGACGGCCGCGGCGAGGTCGGTGACGATGTCGCCGAAGAGGTTGTCGGTGACGATCACGTCGAAGCGCTCGGGCTGCGTGACGAGGTAGATCGTCGCCGCGTCCACGTGCATGTACTCGGTGGTGACGTCGGGGAACTCCTCGGCCACCTTGTTGAAGATGTTGGTCCACAGGTGACCCGCGAAGGTCAGCACGTTGTTCTTGTGGATCAGCGCCAGCTTCTTGCGCGGGCGGGCCTGGGCCCGCGCGAAGGCGTCCCGGACCACGCGCTCGACACCGAAGGCCGTGTTCACGGAGACCTCGGTGGCGACCTCGTGCTCGGTGCCCTTGCGGATCGTGCCGCCGTTGCCGGTGTACGGGCCCTCGGTGCCCTCGCGGACCACGACGAAGTCGATCTGCGGCTCGCCGGCCAGCGGAGTGGAGACACCCGGGAGCAGCTTCGAGGGGCGCAGGTTGACGTGGTGGTCGAAGGCGAAGCGGAGCTTGAGCAGGAAGCCGCGCTCCAGGACGCCGGACGGCACGGACGGGTCGCCGATCGCGCCGAGCAGGATGGCGTCGTGCTTCTTCAGGGCGTCGAGGTCGGCGTCGGTGAGGGTCTCACCGGTGGCGTGGTAGCGCCGGGCGCCGAAGTCGTACTCCTTGGTCTCCAGCTTCACATCCTGCGGAAGGACGGCGGAGAGGACCTTGAGACCTTCGGCCACGACCTCCTGGCCGATGCCGTCACCGGGGATCACTGCGAGATTGATGCTGCGAGACATGCGGGCACCCTACTCCTCGTCCCATGGGATGACACGAGGTGTCCGTGATGCGGACACCCGCCCGGGTGACCGCACGCGGCCGTCGACCGCCGTTCACCCGTATGTGGTGCGGCTGTTGGCCGTTGCTGGGAAGTTCACTGGACATGGAGATCCCCCACTTCGGCATCCCGCCCGAGCTCGCCCGCCGGATGAGCATGGCCGAGCAGCACGAGTACCTGCGCACCCGGCTGTCGCGGCGGCGCACGCTGGTGACCGCGGGCGCGGTGGCGAGCGGACTGCTGACCGGCTGCGGCTCCGGCCCGGACTCCGGGCAGGGCGGCGCCACGGCGACGCGCAGCCCGTCGCCGAGCACGTCGCAGGCCCCCGGCTCCTTCGTCACGCCCTTCGGCCGCCATCTCGCCTTCGGCGCCGACCCGAAGACCCAGATGCGGATCTCCTGGCAGGTGCCGCTCGCGGTGAAGAAGCCGTACGTCCGGGTCGGCCTGCGCCCCGACGACCTCGGCCGCAGGATCGAGGCGGAGCTGCGCGACCTGCACACCCCGGAGCTGAAGGGCGTGCGGGCGGCGGTCGACCAGTACTACCTGCACGCGGCGCTGGACGGCCTGCGCCCCGGTACGACGTACTACTACGGCGTCGGCCACGAGGGCTTCGACCCGGCGTCCCCACGGCACCGCTCGACCGTCACGTCCTTCCGCACGGCACCCGCGAGCCCGCCCGAGCGGTTCGTCTTCACCGCCTTCGGCGACCAGGGCGTGGGCGAGGAGGCGGCCCTCAACGACCGTACGCTGCTGCGCCAGAAGCCCGCCTTCCATCTCCACGCGGGGGACATCTGCTACGCCGACCCGACCGGCAAGGGCAAGGAGTCGGACGTCTTCGACGCGAGCCAGTGGGACCGGTTCCTCAAGCAGACCGAGCCGGTGGCCAGGTCGGTGCCGTGGATGGTGACGACCGGCAACCACGACATGGAGGCCTGGTACTCGCCGGACGGCTACGGCGGTCAACTCGCCCGGTTCTCCCTGCCGGACAGCGGCTTCGACGCGCGCACGGCACCGGGCGTGTACGCCTTCACGTACGGCAACGTCGGCGTGGTCGCGCTGGACGCGAACGACGTGTCGTACGAGATCCCCGCCAACCTCGGCTACACGGAGGGCCGGCAGACGAAGTGGCTGGACGGGAAGCTCGGCGAGCTCAGGGCCTCGAAGGACGTGGACTTCATCGTCGTCTTCTTCCACCACTGCGCGTACTCGACGTCCACGCACGCCTCGGACGGCGGGGTGCGCGCCGAGTGGCTGCCGCTGTTCGCCCGGCACCAGGTGGATCTGGTGATCAACGGGCACAACCACGTCTACGAGCGGACGGACGCGATCAAGAACGGCGAGGTGGGCAGGCCGGTGCCGGTCGGCGGCACTACGGACCCGCGGCGGGACGGGATCGTGTACGTCACCGCGGGCGGCGGCGGCAAGGAGCTGTACGGCTTCCCGGACGGCGTGAAGGAGAGCTACGAGGGGAACACCGCCGACCGGGAGTCGGTCGACTCGTTCCGGTGGACCAGGTCCCGGGACACCCGGGCGGAGTCGGTGCAGTGGTCGCGGGTGCGCTACCGCGGCTTCTCGTTCCTCTCGGTGGAGGCGGCGAGCGGCGCCGCGCCGACGCTACGGGTGTCGGCGCTGGCGTCGAACGGCGAGCGGATCGACCACTTCGAGGTGCGGCGCGGGGCGTGAGGCCCCGCACCGCGCCCCGGTCGGGTGCGGCTCCCGGTCCTGTGCGGGTCCTGTGCGGCCCCGGTGGGTCCTGCTGCGGCTCAGTGGCCGGTGGATCCGCCGTTGTCCCTGCGGTCGAGGGCGCGCTGGAGCGCGGCGGCGGCGGCCTTGCGGTCGGACTCGCTCGTACGGGAGACGTGACGGACTCGGCGGCGGACGGTCGTCTCGGCCATGGGAAATCGACTCCTTCGATACAGCACGGAGTGCGGATAAGGGTTTCGAGACGCCGGATGGGGCGGGGAGCGGTGGCCGCAGGGGTTGCCTGCACGGGGCCCGGCTCACGACCGCCATTCGCTTGGTCGAGCGAGACGTTCGGCTCCTACAAAGCTAAGGGAGTCCGGAGCATCTGTCTCCACAATTACTCGGACTTCCTACTATCTGAGACGGTGGACTGGGTCACACCGCTCTGACCTGCGGTGATTCCTAGAGCACGTCACCGTCCCGCCAGTCGAAGAGCAGCTCGCGCGCGGGGTCGAGGGGACCGGCGAGGGCAGCGCGGACATAGGTGCTGCCCTCCTCCTCCGGCAGCCGCACGATGCCGTCGTCCGGGCTGAGGGCGTGCACCTCGCCGCGCCACGGCCGCCAGCCGCGGGCGGTGTAGAGGCGGGCACCGTCGTCGCTGGCGGAGAGGGCACCGAGGTCGTAGGCGCGGTCGACGACGCGTTCCAGCTCGGCCATGACCCGCCCGCCGAGGCCGGTGCGGCGGGCGTCGGCGCGCACGGCGACGTTCTCGACGTACCCGGTGCGCAGCCACCGGCCGCGGTGCCGCACCCGGCGCATCACGACGGCTCCGTGCGCGGCGAGCCCGGAGGCGTCGTGGACGAGGACGTGCAGGCCGCCGAGGCCGTGGTCCCAGTCCTCGTCGCCGAAGTCGCCGTCGAAGGCGGCGTCCAGCAGGGCCCGTGCGGCGTCGAGTTCGGCGGGTGCGAGGTCGGCGGTGTGGGCGGTGCGCAGGCGGATGGTCATCGGCCCAGTATGCGAACGGGCCGGGTGGCTCTCGACCCGATATGCGAGCACGATGGAAGGGTCCGGCTCCGGGAGGGAGACCCGATGACGACGGCCAGGCCGCGCACACAGGTGATCACCCAGCACCGCTTCGGCGGCCCGGACGTCCTGGAGGTCGAGGAGCGGCCACGGCCCGAACCCGGCATCGGTGAGGTGCTGCTCCGGGTGCACGCGGCCGGGGTCAACCCGGCGGACCGGCTGGCCCGTTCCGGGGCCGCCCCGCTGTTCGGGGAGCCGCCGTTCACCCTCGGGCAGGACGTGTCGGGGGAGATCGAGGAGGTGGGGGCCGGGGTCACCCGGTTCCGGCCCGGGGACGAGGTGTTCGGCCGGATCGACGGCGGCGGCCACGCCACGCACGTGACCGCGCCGGCCGGTCACTTCGCCGTGAAGCCCGCCGGTCTCGACCACGCCCACGCGGCCGCCGCCCCGACGGCCACGCTCACCGCCTGGCACGCGCTGATCGACGTCGCCCGGGTCGGCCCGGGCAGCCGCGTGCTGGTCCGCGCGGCGGCGGGCGGGGCCGGGCACGTGGCGGTGCAGCTGGCCAAGGCGGAGGGCGCCCACGTCGTGGGCGTGGCGCGCGCCGAGGACCACGACTTCCTGCGCGAGCTGGGCGCCGACGAACTCGTCGACGACACGGCCGGCGACTTCACGGAGTCCGTCCACGACATCGACGCCGCCCTCGACCTGGTCGGCGGCGACCACGCCCTGCCCACCCTCAACACCCTGCACCCGGACGGCATCCTGCTCTCCACCGTCCCCGAGGACCTGGGCCTCGCCCCGGAGGACGCGGAGGCCCGGGGCCTGCGCTTCGCCCTCGTCCGCGCCGACCCGTCGGGCGACCTCCTGGCACGGACCGCCCCGCTGCTCGCCGACCGCCGTGTCCGCGTCCACGTGGCGACGACCCTGCCGCTGGCGGAGGCGGCCAAGGCGCACGAACTGGGCGAGGAAGGCCACGCGCGGGGCGGGATCGTGCTCGTGCCGCACCCCTGAATCCGGGTACGCCTGAGTCCGGGTACGCCGACGGGCCGGGTCCCGGGACCCGGCCCGTCGGTGCGCCCAGGGGCTCAGCCCATGTGCGGGTAGGTGTAGTCGGTCGGCGGGACCAGCGTCTCCTTGATGGCGCGGGTCAGGGTCCAGCGCATCAGGTTCTGCGGGGCGCCGGCCTTGTCGTTGGTGCCGGAGGCGCGGCCGCCGCCGAAGGGCTGCTGGCCGACGACGGCGCCGGTCGACTTGTCGTTGATGTAGAAGTTGCCGGCGGCGTAGCGGAGCTTGTTCGCCGTGTACGCGGCGGCCGCGCGGTCGTTGGCGATGACCGAGCCGGTGAGCGCGTAGTCGGAGACGGACTCCATCTGCGTCAGCATCTCGTCGTACTTGTCGTCCTCGTAGACGTGCACGGCGATGATCGGGCCGAAGTACTCGGTGCGGAACACCTCGTTCTCCGGGTCATCGCACTCGATGACGGTCGGGCGGACGAACCAGCCCTCGGAGTCGTCGTAGGTGCCGCCCGCGACGATCGTGCAGGACGGGTCCTCCTTGGCGCGGTCGATGGCGGCCTTGTTCTTGGCGAAGGCCCGCTCGTCGATGACGGCGCCGATGAAGTTCGACAGGTCGGTGACGTCACCCATCCTGATGCCGTCGACCTCGGCGGCCCACTCCTCCTTGAAGCCGGAGTTCCAGATCGAGGCGGGGACGTACGCCCGGGAGGTGGCGCTGCACTTCTGGCCCTGGTACTCGAAGGCGCCCCGGGTCAGGGCGGTCTTGAGGATCGCCGGGTCGGCCGACGGGTGGGCGACGAGGAAGTCCTTGCCGCCGGTCTCGCCGACCAGGCGCGGGTAGGTGCGGTACTTCTCGATGTTGTTGCCGACCGTCTTCCACAGGTACTGGAAGGTCTTGGTCGAGCCGGTGAAGTGGATGCCGGCGAGGTCGCGGTGCTCCAGGGCGACCTTGGAGACCTCGATGCCGTCGCCGGTGACGAGGTTGATGACGCCCTTGGGCAGACCGGCCTCCTCCAGCAGCCGCATCAGCAGCACGGCGGCGTGGGTCTGCGTCGGGGACGGCTTCCAGACGACGACGTTGCCCATCAGGGCCGGGGCCGTCGGCAGGTTGCCCGCGATGGCGGTGAAGTTGAAGGGCGTGATCGCGTAGACGAAGCCCTCCAGCGGGCGGTGGTCCAGACGGTTCCACACGCCCGGGGCGTTGGCCGGGGGCTGCTCGGCCAGCAGCTTGCGGGCGTAGGAGACGTTGAAGCGCCAGAAGTCGATCAGCTCGCAGGGCGTGTCGATCTCGGCCTGCTGGGCGGTCTTGGACTGGCCGAGCATGGTGGAGGCGGCGAGCGTCTCGCGCCAGGGTCCGGACAGCAGCTCGGCGGCGCGCAGGATGATCGCCGCGCGGTCGTCGAAGGACATCGCGCGCCAGGCGGGGGCGGCGGCCAGGGCCGCGTCGATGGCGTCCTGGGCGTCCGCTTGCGTGGCGTTGCGGTACGTACCGAGCACGGCCTGGTGGTTGTGCGGCTGGACGACCTGGAAGGCCTCGCCGCCGCCCATGCGCTTCTCGCCGCCGATGGTGCAGGGCAGGTCGACCGGGTTGTCGGCCAGCTCCTTCAGCCTGGCCTCCAGCCGGGCCCGCTCGGGCGAGCCGGGGGCGTAGCCGTGCACCGGCTCGTTGACGGGGGTGGGGACCTGGGTCACAGCGTCCATGTTTTCCGTAACTCCTTACTGAGCGGTGTGTCGGTCTCAGCCCTTGCAGGCCGTCAGCCCTTGGTAATCATGCTGCGGGCGAAGAAGCGCAGGTTCGCCGGCTTCTCCGCCAGCCTCCGCATGAAGTAGCCGTACCAGTCGGTGCCGTACGCGGTGTACACGCGCATCCGGTGGCCCTCGGCGGCCAGCCGCAGGTGCTCCTCGGTGCGGATGCCGTAGAGCATCTGGAACTCGTAGTCGCCGGGCTTTCGTCCGGCGCGGTGGGCGAGTTCCTGGCCGATGGCGATCAGGCGCGGGTCGTGGGACCCGATCATCGGGTACCCCTCCCCCTCCATCAACGTCCGGAGAATGCGAACGTATGCCCGATCGATCTCGTGCTTGTCCTGGTACGCGACCGAGGCGGGCTCCTTGTACGCGCCCTTGACCAGGCGGACCCGGCTGCCGCTCGCGGCGAGGCGGCGGGCGTCGGCCTCGGTGCGGAAGAGGTACGCCTGGATGACGCAGCCGGTCTGCGGGAAGTCCTTCCGCAGCTCCTCGTGGATGGCGAACATCGAGTCCAGGGTGGTGTGGTCCTCCGCGTCCAGGGTGACCGTGGTGCCGATCTCGGCGGCGGCCTCGACGACCGGGCGGACGTTCTTCAGCGCCAGCTCGTGGCCGTCTTCGAGCGCCTGCCCGAACATCGACAGCTTCACCGACATCTCGGCGCGGGTGCCGAGCTCCAGCGGCTTGAGGCGGTCGACCAGCTCCAGGTAGGCGTCGCGGGCGGCGGCGGCCTGCGCGGGGTTGGTGATGTCCTCGCCGACGACGTCCATCGTCAGCTCCAGGCCCCGGTCGGTGAGGTCCCGGACGACCGGGACGATGTCGTCGACGTCCTCGCCCGGGATGAAGCGGTCGACGACCTGCTTGGTCACCGGGGCGGCCGAGATCAGACGTCGCATCCGGTCGCTGCGTGACGCGGCGAGAATCACGGGACCCAGCACGGGGCACCTCCAGAGCACAAGCAACGTGAGGCCGGACCCCGCGCGGATGACGCGTCGGGTACGGCACGGAGAACCACCGTGAAACCTAAGGATCCCTCCGATCGTCGGCCATCGACAGCTGTCACGCATCCGTGCCGCAGATCTCAGACAGATGTATGAAGGGGTCCCTGGAGTGCGGGACAATGCCCGGATGACGTCGGAACACAGGGGCGACTACGAGGAGCTGGTCGACGAGATCTCGGAGCTGCTCGGCGCGCCCGCGACGCTGGAGAACCGGGACTTCGAGCTGATCGCCTTCGGCGCCTACGACAGCGAGGGCGACCTCGACCCGTCGGCCCTGGACCCGGTGCGCACCCGCTCGATCCTCACCCGCCGCTCGACGGCCGCCGTGCGGGCGTGGTTCGAGGGCTTCGGCATCACGCGGGCGACGGGCCCGGTGCGCATCCCGCCGACCCCGGAGGCCGGCGTCTACCGGGGACGGATCTGCCTCCCCGTCCGCCACCGGGGCGTGGTCCACGGCTACGTCTGGCTCCTCGACGACGATCCCGGCCCGAGTGAGCGGCAGCTGTCCGCCGCGATGCGGGTCACGG
Source organism: Streptomyces olindensis (assembly GCF_040645895.1). Classification (NCBI taxonomy): domain Bacteria; kingdom Bacillati; phylum Actinomycetota; class Actinomycetes; order Kitasatosporales; family Streptomycetaceae; genus Streptomyces; species Streptomyces olindensis. Next base: position 21,074 of record NZ_JBEYZD010000092.1, read on the forward strand.
CCCGGATCGGTGCCCTGCTCGCGGACGAGGCCCAGCACGGCGCCGACCTCAGCCGCGAGCTGCGGGCGGTGCTCACCGCCGAGCGCGGCTGGCAGAGCGAGATGGCCATCGCCGAGCTCCGCACGGCCCTCGGTGCGCGCGCCGACGGCCCGCACACCGTGGTGTGTGTCGCGCCCTGGCCGTCGGCCGACCCCGACGACGCCCCGTCGGTCCGCGGCATGCCGGGCGCGACCGCCCTGTGCACGCTGCCGTGGGGGGCGACGGCCCAGTGCGTGGCGGTCCTGGTCCGCCTGCGCTCGCCGGACGTACTCACCCCGGCGACAACGGCGGCGGGCCGGCTGCTGGAACGGGCGCGCGGAGGGACGGGATCCGGCGACGCGCGCGGGGCGACCGGGCCGGGCGACCCGCGCGCAGGGACGGGGCCGGGTGACCCGCGCGGAGGGACGGGGCCGGGTGACAGGCGCGGGGTGACCCGGCTGGGCGACCCGCGCGCAGGGACCGGGCCCGGCGACACACGCGGAGAGACGGGGCCGGGTGACAGGCGCGGGGTGACCCGGCCGGGCGACCCGCGCGCAGGGACCGGGCCGGGCGACCCATCCGCCTCGGGCGGGGCCTGTGCCGGTGTCGCCACCCCCCGCTCCGGACTCGGCGAGCTCGGCGCCTCCTGGTGGGAGGCGTCGGCGGCGGCGCGGGCGGCACTGGCCGAGCCGCGGCTGGGGCCGGTGGCGCAGTGGGCCGCGATCGGGCCGTTCCGGCTGCTCACCGCGCTGCCCCCGGAGGTCGCCCACGACCCCGTCGCCCGGACCCTGCTCGCCCCGGTCCACCGGGAACTCGCCCGGACCGCCGAGGTCTACCTCGACTGCGCCGGCCAGGCCGCCCGGGCCGCCGCCGAGCTGGGCATCCACCGCCAGACCCTCTACTACCGCCTCTCCCGCATCGAGAAGCTCACCGGCCTGGACCTGGACGACGGCGAGGACCGGCTGCTGCTGCACATGACGCTGAAGGGGGCCAGGCTCTCCCCCGGTGACACCCCGGGGCCGTCCGGGTGAGTCCCGTCCCCCGAACGGGCGGTGTTCGGGACGGACCCGTACCCTCCGGCGTCGCGCATGGTCACGGTTCTCCCGGTGTGCCATCGGCTGGGAGGAGTGCACGTGCGGAATCGACGCGCCTGGTCCGCGACGCGAACGGTGGTGGCCGGGCTGGCCTGCGGGGTGCTCGCGCTCACCCTGCCGGGCGCCCACGCGAGCGCCGGCCCCGGACACGCCGGGCGCACGGCGTCCGGGGACGAGCACACCGGCCGGGGCGACCGGAACGCCTCGGTCGTCACCGAGTGGATGCGCACGGCCGACGCCACCATCGACGCCGAGGCCCGCCCGGGCCCGCCCGAGTCGTTCATCTGGCATGCGTACGTCTCCACCGCCGTCTACAACGCCGTCGTCGGCGTCGAGGGGCGCTTCGCCCCGTACAAGTGGGACGGGCGGGCGCCTCGCGCGGCCTCGTCCGCGGCCGCCGCCGCCTCTGCGGCGCACCACATGCTGCGCCACCACTTCCCCGGCGCCGGACCCCGGCTGGACGCCGCCCTGACCGACACCCTCGCGACGATCCCCGACGGTGAGGCCGAGGAGGCGGGCGTCGCGTTCGGCAAGCGCGCCGCCGCCCACATCATCGAGCTCCGGCGGGACGACGGCCGCGGCGCGACGGTGCCCTTCCCCGCGCGACCGCGCCCCGGCGTCTGGCGGCCCACCCCGCCCGGCCACGAGCCCTTCGCCAGCGCCTGGATGGGCAGGGTCCGGCCGCTGCTGCTGGACTCCCCCGGCCAGTTCCGCCCCGGCCCGCCACCGGCGCTCCGCTCCGCCCGGTACGCGAAGGACCTCGCCGAGCTGGCGCACTACGGAGGCCGCACCGGCTCGCACCGGACCCCCGGACAGACGGAGACGGCCCGGTACTTCGTCGCCCTGGACCTGCTGGGCGCCCTGGGCGACCACGCGGCCCGGCACGGGCTCGGCATCGCCGAGACGGCCCGCCTGTACGCGGCGGCCAACACGGCCCAGGCGGACGCCGTCATCGCCGCCTGGGACGCCAAGCTCCACTACGGCACCTGGCGGCCCGTCACCGCCATCCGGGAGGCGGACACCGACGGCAACCCGGCCACCCGGGCGGACCGCCACTGGGAGCCGCTGCTCCTCACCCCGGCCCACCCCGACTACCTCAGCGGCCACACCACCATGGGCGGCGCGCTGATGCGCATGCTGACCGGGATCCTCGGCACCCCTCGTGTCGACCTGCGCATCCGGTCCCTCACCACCGGCACGACCCGCCACTACCGCTACGCCCACGAGTACGAACGGGACGTCGTCGACGCCCGGGTCTGGGCCGGGATCCACACCCGGACGGCCGACGAGGCGGGCACCGCCACCGGCCGGCACCTCGCGGCCTGGGCGCTGCGGAAGTACTTCCGCCCCGTACCCTGATCACCAGCACTTCTGAAAACGATTGTCATCTGCTACGGTCGTGGCGCGTTCAACCATTTACCAGGCCTTGACCGAGGTGTCCCGTGCGCGTCCCTGCCCGACTCATCCCCCTTGCTGCCGTCACCGCGGCCTCCGCCCTGCTCACCGGCTGCTTCACCGGTGGGCAGTCGGCCACGGACGACTCCGGGGCAGGGGGTGAGCGCATACGCCTCGCGATGATGCAGCCACCGCGCTCGGGGCTGTCCCCGCTGTCGGACGACGCTTTCAAGCTGTCGCGCTGGTCGACCTCCGAGACCCTGGTGAAACTGGACGCGGACGGTGACGCCGAGCCGGCGCTGGCCACCGAGTGGACCCAGTCCGGCCGGAGTTGGACCTTCACCCTGCGCGAGGGCGTCACCTTCCACGACGGGACGAAGCTCACCGCCGAAGCCGTCGTCAACTCCCTCACCAGGGCCGCGGCCGCCTCCCCCAAGCCCCGCATCCTCGACGGCGTGGACCTGACCGCGAAGGCCGACGGCGACAAGGTCACCGTCACCACCGCCACCGAGGATCCCCTGGTCCCGCAGCGGCTCAGCTCCCCGCAGCTGTCGATCCTGGCCGCCAAGGCCTACCCGGGGAAGACCGTCGACCCCGTCGGCGCGGGCACCGGCCCCTTCGAGCTGACGAAGGTCAACGGCACCGCCTCAGCCGCACTCGACCGCTACGACGGCTACTGGGGGAAGAAGGCCAAGGCTCCCGGCATCGACGTGCGGTTCGTGCCGGACGGCACGGCGCGTGCCGCGGCCCTGCGCAGCGGCGAGGCCGACATCGTCGAGGCGGTGCCGGTCTCGCAGGCCGCCGTCCTCGACCAGGACCTGATCACCGAGGTCCCGATGCCGCGCACCAACACCCTGTACCTCAACACCGAGAAGGGCCCCTTCAGGGACGCCGCGCTGCGGGCGGCGGCCCGTGAGGCGATCGACGCCGAATCGATCGTGAAGGGCGTGTACGAGGGGCGGGCCGACGTCGCCGAGGGGCTGCTCGGCCCGGCCCTGCCGTGGGCGGCCGAGCTGCGCAAGCCGGTGAAGCGGGCCGAGGCCGGCGACCCGGCCGGCAAGACGATCACCATCGGCACCTTCACCGACCGCGCCGAGCTGCCCGAGGTCGCCGCCGCGCTGCAACAGCAGCTCCAGAAGGCCGGGTTCAAGGTGAAACTCGACGTCCGCGAGTACGCCAACATCGAGTCCGACGCGCTGGCGGGCCGGTTCGACGCGTTCATCCTCTCCCGCGCCACCGTCCTCGACTCCGGCGACCCGGCCGCCTACCTCTACAGCGACTTCGCCTCCGACGGCTCCTTCAACATCGCCCAGCTCGCCGACCCGGCCGTGGACAAGGCCCTGAAGAAGGCCGGCGAGACCAGGACCGGCGACCCGCGCCGCGCCGCGGTCATCGCCGCCGAGGCCGCCGTGCTCGGCACCGACGCGGCCGTGCCCATGCTGCATGAGCGTGTGATCCAGGGCGACGCGCCCGGCGTGACCGGCGCCGCCCACGACCCGCGCGAGCGGGAGCTGGTCACGGCGGACACCTACGTCAAGTGAAGGTCCGCACAGGGCGGCCGGCCGACGCCGCCACGCTCACGCGCCTCCTCTGCCTCATCGCCGTCCTGGCCGCCGTCGGCCTGCTGCCCTGGCTCTCCGGCAGGGACCCGGCACTGGCCGTGCTGCGGGCCCGCTCCGCGGAGCAGGACCCGACCGAGGAAGCCCTGGACTCCATACGACAGGACCTCGGTCTCGACGCCGGCCCCCTGTCCCTGCTGGGCGGCTGGGCCTCGGACCTGCTGCGCGGCGACCTCGGCACCTCCTGGGTGTCGGGCACCGACGTACTGCCCTCCGTGGTCTCCGGGCTCCAGGTGTCGCTGGCCTTGATGGGCGCCTCGCTCGGCGTGGCACTGCTGCTGGCGTGCGCGCTGGTCACCCCGGTGCTGGTGCGGGGCCGGGCCTCGGGCGGGGCGTGGGCCGCGATGCTCGCCGCCGTACCCGAGTTCCTGCTGGCCACGGTCGCGCTGCTGGTGTTCGGCGTGTGGCTGAGGTGGCTGCCGACGTCGGGCTGGGCGGGGCCGGAGAACCTGGTCCTGCCCGCCGTGGCCCTCGGCGTCCCCGGCGGCGGGCTGCTCGGCCGTCTGGTCGCGGACGCGCTGCCCGCCGTGCTCGACGAGCGGTGGGTGGAGCTGTGGCGGGGCGCCGGGGTGAGCCGGGCGCGGATCGCCGGGGCCGCGCTGCGGCGCGTCCTGCCGCCGCTGGTCCCGCAGTTCGGGATGGTCGCCGTGGGACTCACCGGTGGCGCGGTCGCCGTGGAGACGGTCTTCGCCGTGCCGGGCATCGGCCGTACCGCCCTCGGCGCGGCCAAGTCACAGGACCTGCCGCTGCTCCAGGGCTCGGTGCTCGCGCTGCTCGCGCTCGGCCTGGTCACGGGCGCGCTGGCGGCGTTCGCCCGGCGGCGGCTGCTGGGCCCGGCCCTGCGTGACGCCTCGCTGTCGCTGCCTCCGGCACGGCCGGTGCGCGCGCATCCCGCGATCCCGCTGTCGCTGTTCACCGTCCTCGCCGTGACGATCGGCTGGGGCCTGTCGCGCGACCCGTACGCCGTGCAGACCACGGACCGGCTGGCCGAGCCCTCCTGGGCGCATCCGCTGGGCACCGACGGTCTCGGCCGTGACGTGCTCGCCCGGCTCGGCCACGGCGCCGCCTCGACGGTCGGCACAGCGGCCGCCGTATGCCTGCTGGGCCTGCTGATCGCGCTCGCCCTGGGCTTCCTGCCCCGGATCGCGGAGGGCGCGGCGGACATCGCCAACGCGCTGCCCCCGGTGATCGTCGGCATCCTGGTCGCGGCGGCCGTCGGGCCCGGCACCGGCGGGGCGGCCCTCGCGGTCGCGCTGATCTCCTGGCCGGCCCTGTCCGCGCACGCGGCGGCGCTGGTGCAGGAGGTGCGGGCGTCGGCGTTCCTCACCGCCCAGCGCGCCATCGGCGCGAGCCCGTTGTGGATCCTCACCCGGCACGTCCTGCCGTCCGTGGCCGGCCCGGTCGCGCGCCACGCCCTGCTGCGCCTGCCGGGCATCGCCCTGGCCCTGGCCTCGCTGGGCTTCCTCGGCCTGGGCGCCCAGCCGCCCGCCCCCGAGTGGGGTCTGCTGCTGGAGGAGTCCCGCGCCTATGTGGAACGCGCCCCGTGGGCGGCCCTCGCCCCGGCGGTCGCGCTGGCCCTGCTGGCCGGGCTCGCCGTGTCGGGCGCGGCGCTCACACAGGGCCGCGGACGGCGGCGGACCACCCCGGCGCCCGCGTCGGCCCCGGCCGAGAAGGAGGCCCCCGTTGGAGTCTGAGGCACTGCTCACCGTCAGCGATCTGCGGATCGCCTTCGACGGCGTGGAGGCCGTGCGCGGCCTGTCCTTCGACGTCCGCCCGCGCGAAGTGCTGGCGCTCGTCGGCGAGTCGGGCGCGGGCAAGTCCCTCACGGCCCGCGCGCTCCTCGGCATGCTGCCGCGCGGCGCGGCCACGAGCGGCACGATCAGCCCGGACCTCTCCGCCCACCGCGGCCGGCGCATCGCGCTGGTCCCGCAGGACGCCCTGTCCGCCCTGTCCCCCGTGCACCCGGTGGGCGACCAGCTCGCCGCCGCCGTACGGTCGGTGGCCGGGGTGTCCCGCAAGGAAGCCCGGGCCCGGGCGGTCGCGGCCCTGGACCGGGTCGGCATCCCGGACGCGGCGCGCAGGGCGCGGGCCTATCCGCACGAGTACTCCGGCGGCATGCGGCAGCGCGCGGTGATCGCCATGGCGACGATCAACGAACCCGAGATCCTGGTCGCCGACGAGCCCACCACCGCACTCGACGAGGAGCGCCGCGACCAGGTGCTGCGGCTGCTCGCCGAGCAGCGTGCGGCGGTCGGCGCCGCGCTCGTCCTGGTCACACACGACATGGACGTCGTCCAGGGCCACGCGGACCGTGTCCTGGTCATGTACGCGGGACGCCTCACCGAACTCGGCCCGGCGGACCAGGTGCTGGCCCGCCCCCGCGCCCCCTACACCGCCGGTCTGCTGGCGTCCCTCCCGCGGCACGCGCCCGAGGGCCGCCGTCTCCCCGCCCTGCGCGGCACCCCGCCCGTCCCGGGCGCGCTCCCGCCGGGCTGCGCCTTCGCCCCGCGCTGCCCGCTCGCGGCCGAGGCCTGCCACACGGCGGAACCCGAACCCCGGCCGGCCGCCGGTCGCCTGGTCGCCTGCCATCGCTGGGAGGAACTGCCCCACCCGGCCACCGAGTTGTTCCTCAAGGAGCGGCAGCCCGCATGAGTGATCCCCTGCTCGACGTCCGCGACCTGGTCGTCCGTTACGGCCGAGTCACCGCCGTGGACGGCGTCTCCTTCTCCCTGGCCGCCGGCGAGACCCTGGCGCTGAACGGCCCGTCCGGCTGCGGCAAGTCCTCCACGGCCCTCGCGGTACTCCTGCTGCGCCGCCCGGACGGCGGTGAAGTCCGTTTCGAGGGACGGGAGCTGACGGGCCTGACCGAGAGCGAGCTACGGCCGCTGCGCCCCCGCATGCAGCCCGTCTTCCAGGACCCGTACGGCTCGCTCAGTCCCCGCCACCGCATCCGGGACGCGGTCGCCGAGCCCCTGAAGGTCCAGGGCCGCTGGGACCCGGACCAGGGGCCGGCCCGCGTCGCCGAACTCCTCGACCGCGTCGGCCTGGACCCCGCGTACGGCGACCGCCGGCCGCACGAGCTGTCCGGCGGCCAGTGCCAGCGCGCCGGCATCGCCCGCGCCCTGGCCTCCGACCCGCGCCTGCTGGTCCTGGACGAGCCGGTGTCGTCACTCGACCCGTCGGTGCGCGCGGGCGTGCTGAACCTGCTCGCCGACCTCCAGGACGACCTGGGCCTCGGCTACCTGTTCATCTGCCACGACCGGGCGGTCGTCCGGCACGTCGCGGACCGGGTGATCGAGATGCGGGAGGGACGCGTCACCTCTCGGTGACGCCCTCACCTACTCCGTGACGCCCTCGATCACCCGGCGGAGCCCCGCCGCCAGCTGCTCGGCCTCGGGCGCGCTCTTCGGGTCGAACGTCCACTGCGCCATGAGGCCCATCATCAGCGTCAGGTAGAAGTACCCGACGGTGTCCACCCACTCCTCGGGGACGTCCTCCTCCCGGCCGCCGTGGAAGAGCGTGACGATGCCCCGCGCCCCCTCCCGCTGGGCCCGCGCCAGATGCTCCCGCACCTCGGGCAGCTGGTCGCCCATGGCCACGATCTCCATGCTGAGCCGCCACAGCGACCCGGGCTCCCGCATGGTGCCGATGATGTTCGCCCACACCGCGGCGAACCGCTCCAGCGATCCCGGCTCCCCGCCCAGCTCGCCACCGCCCTCGAAGGCGTCGGACATCCCCTCCACCATCTCGACGTACGCCTGTGCGAGCAGCGCGTCCTTCGAGCCGTAGTGGTAGCCGATCGACGCGAGGTTGGTCCCCGACTCCTTGACGATGTCGCGCGCGGTCGTGCGCAGGAAGCCCTTCGCGAGCAGGCAGCGCTTGGCGCCCTCCAGCAGATCCTCACGGTGTCCCATGCGGCCTCACCCTACTCCCGCTTCCAGACGAGCGTCTTATACAAGCGTACTAGACAGGCGTTTAAGACGCTCGTACAGTCCTGCCCATGACGACGACACCGCACCCTCCCGCCCTCGCGGGCCGCCGCGAGTGGACGGCCCTGGGCGTGCTGATGCTCCCGCTGCTCCTGGTCTCGATGGACGTCTCGGTCCTCTACTTCGCGGTCCCGGAGATCAGCGCCGACCTGGAACCCACCGGCACCCAGCAGCTGTGGATCTTCGACATCTACGGCTTCGTGCTGGCGGGCCTGCTGATGACGATGGGCGCGCTGGGCGACCGGATCGGCCGCCGCAGGCTCCTGCTGATCGGCGCGGCGGCCTTCGGTGCCGCCTCGCTGGCCGCGGCGTACGCGCACAGCGCCGAGGCCCTGATCGCGGCCCGCGCGGTGCTGGGCATCGGCGGTGCGACCCTGATGCCGTCGACGCTGGCGCTGGTCCGCACGATGTTCGCCGACCCCGCGCAGCGGGCGAGGGCGATCGCCCTGTGGTCCGGTGTGATGACGGGCGGGGTCGCGCTCGGCTCGGTGATGAGCGGGGTGCTCGTCGAGTACTTCTGGTGGGGCTCGGTCTTCCTGGTCAACCTGCCCGCGATGGCACTGCTGCTGGTCCTCGGCCCGGTCCTGCTGCCCGAGTCGCGGAACCCCTCCCCCGGCCGCTTCGACTGGCTGAGCGTGCCGCTGTCCATGGCGGCGGTGCTCCCGGTGATCTACGGCCTGAAGGAGATCGCGGCGGAGGGCTGGAACGTCCGCCACGTCGTCTCGGTCACCGTCGGCCTGCTCTTCGCGGCCCTCTTCGTCCACCGCCAGCGCACCTCGGACTCACCCATGATCCCGCCGGCCCTCTTCCGCGGCCGGGGCTTCGGGCCCGCGGTCGCACTGAACCTGCTCTCCCTGTTCGCGATGATGGGCTCGGCGTTCTTCACCACGCAGTACATCCAGTCGGTGCTCGGCAAGAGCGCGCTGGAGGCGGCCCTGTGGGCCCTGCTCCCCTCGGTGCCGATCGGCATGGCCGCGCCGCTGGCCACCCGGCTGGTCGCGAAGGGCGTCTCCCGTGCCGCCGTCGTCGCGGGGGGCTTCACCATCGCCGCGGGCGGCTATGTCCTGCTGGCGCTCGCCGACGCCCGTTCGCTGTGGCTGGTGCTGGCCGCGTGCGGCGTCCTGGCCTGCGGGATCGTCATGGCGACCACTCAGATCATGGACCTCGCCATGGGCGCCGCCCCGGTGGCCCGGGCGGCCACCGCCTCTTCCCTGATGGAGACGGGCGCGGAGTTCGGCGGGGCCCTGGGCATGGCGGTCCTGGGCTCGATCGGCACGGCGGTCTACCGCCACGAGATCCCCGGTTCCGCCCCGGCCCCCGCCCACGAGACGCTGGGCGGCGCCCTGGCCGTGGCCGAGCGGCTGCCGGGACGCGCGGGGGACGTCCTGGCGACGGCGGCGCGGGAGGCGTTCACCAGCGGGATGAACGGGGCGGCGATCGCGGGCGCGGTGCTGCTGCTGAGCGCGGCGGCGCTGGCGGCGATCACGCTCCGTCGGGTGCCCGGCCCCGAGGGACCGTGCACGGAAAACGGGCCGGGGCGCGACCGAGCAGCCGGCGTCCCGGAACGCCTGCTCGTACTCGTCAC
>NZ_JBEYZD010000093.1:0-30034 GCF_040645895.1 Streptomyces olindensis
GTCCGCCCGCAGCGGTTGGCGCGTCAACGAACAGTCAGTCGGCACGCAAGTCGATCGCGCCGTTCCGAGGACGGACACCCCCCGGCGCGGCCCCGGCCCACCACCCGGCGTCACGCGCTACGCGCACCCCCACGCAGCCGCACAGGCCGCCGCAGGCACACCCCCTCACCGATGCCCGTGCGCATGCCTCCACCGCACGACCCCGACGGCCACCACGGCCCCCGCCGCACCAGCCACCAGCACCGGCTTCGGATGCCGCATCCCGGCCTGCACCACAGTCCGCACCGGCCGCGGCCCCACATGCGCGGCACGATCCTGCACGGAGTGCCCCGCCTGCGCCGCACTGCTGCGCAACTGCACCGTCATCGCCCCGGCCTTGTCCCGAAGGTCGGCGGCCCGCGCCCGCGCACGCCCCTTCACATCGGCCTTCCCGGCCAACTCCTCCACCGTGTTCCCGAGTTCACCACGCGTCCGCTCGATCTGACGCCGCAGCTCATCGGGCCCCTTCGCCCCACCCGTCGGCTCCGTCATCGATGCGCCCTTTCCCTGATCTCCTCGACGTCCGCCTTCACGCTGCCGATCGCCTGCTCGGGCGTAGGCGGCGCGGCCCGCCGCAGCTGCCCCCGCCCCACCGCGGCCAGCACCGCCGCGATCACGAACAGCACACCCGTCACGATCAGCGCCGCGGCCCACACGGGCAGTACCAGCGAGAGAGCGGCGACACCCGTACCGGCCAGCGCGAGCAGCCCGGCGTACGCGACAGCGCCCGCCGCACCGAGCAGCCCACCGCCACGCCCCGCCCGCCGCCCCTTCTCGGCCAGCTCTTCCTTGGCGAGAGCCACTTCCTGCCGCACGAGCCGAGAGAGCTGCTCGGCGGCCTGTCCGACGAGCTCACCCACGGAGTGGTGCTCGTCGCGCACGGCCCGATGATCCATGGTCCCGGTCACGGTGTTCCGCCTCCTCTCGAAGTAGGAACCCCCGAGTACCCGGCCACCCCCCGACTACCCCTGCGGCCGAGCCCCACCGCGCGGCTCGACCCGACTGCCCACGGCTCGCCCCAGCCGCGCCGCAGACCCGGCTCGCCCCGCTACCCCTGGGAGACACCCCCACTCCCACTCCCCCGCTCCCGAAGCCGCGCCAGCTGCGCCTGGAACCAGTCGAGCCGCGCCTGCAACAACGCCGCCTCGGCAACGAGTTCCGGCACCCCCACCGCCGTCACGCCGCCCGACCCCACCGACCCCGTACCACCACCGCCCACAGCCCGCACCCGCACCCCGTCCCCCGCCAGCCGCGCGAACCCGGCCGGCGACAGGGAGGCCCGCCCCCGCAGACACCCCCCGCAGCAAGGCGCGAGCGCCCGCCACCCGACGCGCCCCCACCCGGCGTCGACCAGCGCACTGGCCCGGGCGCCACAGGCGCAGGGCCCCACCGTCACGACCCGCACCCGCTGCCGCGCATACCGGAACCCGCGCTCGAAACGGATGTAGGCCCCGAGGACGGAGACCTCCAGCAGTACGGCGGTGCGATGGTCGTCCGCGCACAGCAGCGCCTCCGCCGCGGCCCGGTCGTGCACGCAGTGGAAGCCGCAGTCGCAGCGGCGGTGCGGGGGCCGGTGCCGCAGCCCGTACACACAGGACGCGTCGGCCACGACGCCGTACGGCAGCGCGCCGCCCAGCGACACACCGGTGAACCCGGCCCGGGTGCCGTCCTGGGACAGCACCGGGTGGGCAATCTTGAATCCGGTCGGCGGCTCCGCCGGACGCTCCGCCGGAAGCCGCAGCCTCATCGGCCGACCGGAACCTCTTCGGGCGCGATCCCCTCGACGCCCTCGACGTCCTGGAGGTCGGGGAGGTCAGGGAGCTCGACTTCCTCGTCCCGGACCTGCGGCTGCTCCTCCGCGACTCCGATGGCCAGTGCCTTGCCGAGCTTCATGACGCCTCCCATGACATTCCGTCCGCGACCGTCCTGGCCATGGTGACTCATCAGAACCCCACGGGGAAGAACGCCCGACCCCGAAGAAACCCTGAAGCATCCCTTACAACCACCCCGTAGAAAAATTAAGTAGAACTACACAGTCAAGCGGTCGACACTAAGCGCATGACACCCCGCTTCGGTCGCGCGCTGTGCGCCATGGTCACCCCGTTCTCCGACTCCGGCGCCCTGGACCTGGACGGCGCCCAGCGCCTCGCCGCCCACCTGGTCGAGAACGGCTGCGACGGCCTCGTCCTCTCCGGCACGACGGGCGAGTCCCCGACCACCACGGACGCCGAGAAGTCGGCCCTGATCGCAGCGGTTTGCGAGGCCGTGGCCGACCGGGCCTCGATCGTCGCGGGCGTCGGCACTCCCGACACGCGCCACACCGCCGAACTCGCCAGGGAGGCCGAAAAGGCGGGCGCGGACGGCGTGCTGGTGGTGACGCCGTACTACAGCAGGCCCCCGCAGGACGCGATCGAGGCCCACTTCCGGGAGATCGCCGACAGCACCGGACTCCCGCTCATGCTCTACGACATCCCGGCCCGCACCGGCACCCGCGTCGAACCGGAGACGCTCCTCCGCCTCGCCGACCACCCCGGGATCGTCGCGGTCAAGGACTGCTCCTACGACTTCCTGGCCGCCCAGAAGGTCCTGGCCCGCACGGACCTGGCGTACTACGCGGGCTGCGACGAGCACAATCTCGCGCTGTACGCCGTGGGCGGCACGGGTTACGTCAGCACGGTCGCGAACGTGATCCCGAACCACCTGCGAGCCGTGCTGGACGCCTTCGACGCGGGCGACACCGCCCGGGCCGCCCGCCTCCAGCAGCAGGCCACGCCCCTCATCGAGGCGATCATGTCGGCGGGCCTGCCGGGCGCCGTCACCGCCAAGGCGCTCCTCGGCGCGCTGCACCTGCCCGGGGGCCAGGTCCGCGCGCCGCTGCGGCCCGCCGACCCCGGGACGGTCGACGGACTGCTCGCACTCCACAGGGACCTGATCAGCACATGATCACCACTCAGCACGTGATCACCACTCAGCACGTGATCACCAATCCACGCGGGATAACCACTCCACGCGTGATCACCGCTCCGCGAACACCGGCTCCCACCGCCCCTTGGTGTTGTCCTTGGGCGACCGGAAATCACTGAGCGGGATCGTCTTCTCGCCGCCGATGGTCACCAGCACCAGCCGCTGATGGAACTCGTTGCCGTCCGGCCCGATGTCCCAGGCGACGAGCGAGTTCCCGTCCGCCCAGGCGAGCAGCTGCTGCCCGCGCACCTCGCGCTGCTTGCCGGTGCGCGCGTCGAGGACGAAGGAGGAGGTCTTCCACTTCTGCCCCGCGAACGGACCGGCGACGAGCTGCCCGTCCGGCGACACCCGCGCCTCCACGGACCAGTCCAGGTACCGGTCAGGCGCGGGCCCGGGGACCTCCTTGCCGGTGAAGTCGTAGAACTTCTCGCCGGGTTCGGTGGGCATCCCGGACCAGACGAGCCGGCCGTCGCGCGTGAAGGCGAAGTCCTGCCGGGAGTTGATGAACACGTCGGGGTTGTGCGCGCCGCCGCCGATCTCCACGCCGGCCCAGGAGCTGCTCCCGGAGGCCACGTCGATGACGTGGAACCCGGTCCGGTCCGACTGCCCGAACGGGGCGTCCCAGCCCTCCGAGCCCTCGATCTTCACCCGCCGGTCGGGGTTCTCGCTGTACGTCGTCGCGACGAGTTTCCTGCCGTCGGACGAGAACTCCACGCCGGCCACCGGCCGGTCGACCGGGATCCACCGCTTGACCTGGCCGCTCGCCAGATCGAGCAGCCCGATGCGCGGCACGGGCAGGTCCCGCTCCAGGACGGCGGCCGTGGTCATCCCCGGGGCGACCGCGACGTAGGACCAGCGCTCGTCCTTCACGTACTTCTTCGTCCGCGGGTTCAGCAGCCAGTACGTGCGCTGCGACACGGCACGGTCGGCGGACTGCTCGACGGTCGACGTGGTGAAGTACGCGGCCAGCGCGACCCGTCCGGCCGCGATCATGTCGCGCGGCGGCGACTGGTCCGGGTGAGGGGTGATGCCGGTCTGCTCCACTCCGCCCGAGGGACGGACGTCCTCCTTGCCGGAGTCCAGCACCGGCACGGCCACGGCCACGGCGACCACGGCGGCGGCCGCCGCGGCGACGGTCGCGAGCCGCCTGCTGCGGCGGCGCCGGCGGACCGCCAGCACGCGGTCGGCGAATCCGGGCGGGGCGGGCTGCTGCCCGTCGGCCTGGTCGCGCAGTGCGTCACGCACGAGTTCGTCGACGTTCACTGACGCACCTCCACGGGCGAGTAGTCACGGGAGGGCCGCTGCTCGGCGGCGGCCGGACCGAGGGCGGCCAGCTCGGGCGCGAGGGCGCGCAGCCGGGCGAGGGAGCGATGGGTGGCGGACCGTACGGTGCCGACGGAACAGCCCAGGATGCGGGCCACTTCACTCTCGGGCAGGTCCTCGAAGTAGCGCAGCACCAGCACGGTGCGCTGCCGCGCGGTCAGCCGGGCCAGCGCGCCGCGCATCAGCAGGCGCAGTTCGGCCGCGCCGGAGGTGTCCGGGGTGGTGCCGGTCTCCGGCGGTTCGGCGACGCTCAGTTCGCGCCTCGGCCACTTCAGCCGCCAGCGGCTGACCTGCTGCCGGTAGAGGACCTGCCGGACGTAGGCCTCGGGTTCGTCGATGCGGTGCCAGCGGCCCGCCGCCTTGATCAGCGCGTTCTGCAGCAGGTCCTCGCCCGCGTGCCGGTCGCCGCCGCTCAGCAGGACCGCCGTCTTCAGCAGCGCGGACGACCGGTTCGCCACGAACTCCCGGAAGCTCTCCTGCGCTTCGGCATCCATCGTCACCTTCGCTCTCCCCCGGGGCGGACCCTGTGCCCGCTCCCCGTACCCCTTGTGACGCGCGCGGGCACCTCCCGCTATGCCACCCGCCGACATAAAAACGGAACGGCCCGCGTCGCAGCCACCTGCGACACGGGCCGTCCGCCGAGCTACGGTCCCAGGTTCAGTTCCAGGCGTACCCGTCCCCGAACAGCAGCGTGTGCTCCAGCACGTCCTCCGCCGGGTCGTCGACCTGGCCGACGTTGACGTTGACCAGACCGACCCGGTGGCCGTTGTGGGAGCCGGTATTGCTCTCGTCGGCGTGCGCGACCCCCGCCGGCAGCCAGCACACCGCCACCACCGCGACGGTCCCCGCCAGCCGACGCACCACGACCCGCCCCCGCTCGTTCCTCATGCCCCGGTCCTCGTTTCGTCGTTTCGGCGAATGATCGGACACTGCGTCCACCCGTTCATCTGCCGAACCCACCACGAGGTCACGCCCGGTCACCAGTACGGGCGTGCGGAGCATAAAGCCCGGGTCGTGGCGAGGGCGGGGCTTCGTGGATGGACGCCGGTAAATGTGTCGCCTGTTACTGAGGGTGTCGGGATACTGCCTCGGTGACCCCTGCTGCACCGCCTCAACCGCTTCGGCCTCGTGCCCTGAGGCCCGGAGATCTCGTCGTTGTCGCATCGCTGTCCGGGCCGCTCCATGCCACTGACGAGCCCGGCCTCGAGAAGGCGGTGGTCGTGCTCGAGGGGATGGGATTCCGTGTGCGTCGGTCACCGCTCCTCGAGGCAGGGCGGCACCGTTGGTGGAGCGCGGCTCGGCCGGCGGAGATAGCCGAAGGGCTCAACGCTCTTCTGCGGGACCCCGAAGTGCGCGCGATCATCGCGCATGACGGCGGCCAGACGGCGTTCGGCTACCTCGACCTGATCGACTTCGAGGCGGTCACTGCCGACCCCAAGCCGATCCTCGGCTTCAGCGACATCTCACTGTTGCATCTGGTGTTCTACGCGCGCACGGGTCTGGTCGGCTTCCATACCGACGTGGCCACCCCCGGGCTCGGTGGGCACTGGCAGCGCGCACCCGCAGCACGGCAAGCGGAACTCGAGAAGCTCTACTCGGCGCTGCTGACCGGTACGGCGCCGATCGGCGCGCTGCCGGCCACCCCGACGTGGGAATGCTGGCGCGCCGGTCGCACCGAAGGCCGCCTGATCGGCGGAGTGATCAACCGCATCGTGCTGGCGCAGGCGACGCCCTACGCGCTGCCGCTCGAACGGTTCGACGGCGCGGTGCTGTTCTGGGAGGAGGCGGGCGGCCTGGCAGCGCATGTGTGGACCTATCTGCAGGTACTGCGGCACGCCGGCATCCTCGACCGGATCTCCGGCATGGTCGTGGGCATCCCGGACGGGATCCACGGACTCGACTCGCCCCACGCGTCCCCGACCCTGCGCGAGATCGTCCTCGACGTCCTCGGCGACCGTGACATCCCGGTCCTGGGCAACGTCGAGTTCGGACACGCCGGCCCGAATCTGCCGATGCCGGTCGGCATCCGCGTCGCTCTCGACGCACAGCAGCGGACGCTGTCGCTGCTCGAACCGGCGGTACGCCCCCTCACGAAGACGGGAGCGGGCGGCTGAGCAACGGAGGGAGCTGCCCCGGGTGGAGCCAGACAGCACCGCCCTAGCCGGCCTGGAAGCCACCGGCACGAGGCGGCGAACGCTGCGTTGAGGATCCGGTCGGTGCTCACGCACGAGCGCCCTCCCGGGCCGTCCTCGGGCCGTGGAAGGGCGCTCAGCGATGACCAACGCCGACCACTGCCGACAGCTCAGCGGCAGGTCAGGACGTTGATCGATAAGACGGCCGCAGTTCACGGCCGCCGATGATCAGTTGTGGCTGTGCAGGATCTCGTTCAGCCCGCCCCACACCGCGTTGTTCGGCCGGGCCTCCACCGTGCCGGTGACCGAGTTGCGGCGGAAGAGGATGTTGGAGGCGCCGGACAGCTCGCGGGCCTTGACGATCTGGCCGTCGGGCATGGTGACGCGGGTGCCGGCGGTGACGTAGAGGCCGGCCTCGACGACGCACTCGTCGCCGAGGGCGATGCCGACGCCCGCCTCGGCGCCGATCAGGCAGCGCTCGCCGATGGAGATGATGACGTTGCCGCCGCCGGAGAGGGTGCCCATCGTGGACGCGCCGCCGCCGATGTCCGAGCCGTCGCCGATGACGACACCGGCGGAGATGCGGCCCTCGACCATCGACGTGCCGAGCGTGCCCGCGTTGAAGTTGACGAAGCCCTCGTGCATGACGGTGGTGCCCTCGGCGAGGTGCGCGCCCAGGCGGACCCGGTCGGCGTCGGCGATCCGGACGCCCTTGGGGGCCACGTAGTCGGTCATGCGCGGGAACTTGTCGACGGAGGTCACCTGCAGGTGCAGGCCCTCGGCACGGGCGTTCAGCCGCACCTTCTCCAGGTCGTCGACGGCGACCGGGCCGAGCGAGGTCCAGGCGACGTTGGCGAGGAAGCCGAAGATGCCGTCCAGGCTCTGGCCGTGCGGCTTGACCAGGCGGTGGGAGAGCAGGTGCAGACGCAGGTACGTGTCGTGCGCGTCGATGGGCTTCTCGTCGAGCGAGGCGATGACCGTGCGGACCGCGACCACCTCGACGCCCCGGCGGGCGTCCGGGCCGATCGCCGCGGTCGCACCACCGCCGAGCAGCTCCGCGGCACGCTCGGCGGACAGCCGCTCGGTGCCGGACGGGCCGGGCTCCGCGACGAGCTCGGGCGCGGGGAACCAGGTGTCGAGGACGGTGCCGTCGGCGGCGATCGTGGCGAGGCCGGCGGCCACGGCGCCGGTGGTGCGAGGAGCAGTCGTGTCGGTCATGAGGGCAACCTAACCGGCGGACGGCGGTCGATGCGAACCGGTGCGGAGGCGTCTCACGGGACGGGCGGTATCCACCTCCGCGAAACGCCCCTCAACAGGCCTCCAACAGCACGGACACCGACGTCACGACACCCGCGGACACCGGACACCTCAGCCGCGCACCCTCCACCCGCGGCCACCCCGCCCAGGCCCCCAGGGGCCACCCCGCGGCCGCCCCCTCCCCGGCCCCCAGGGGCCACCCGCCCGGAAGCCACCCCGCCCGGAGGCACCCCGCTCACCGACACCCCCACCGACACCCCCACCGGCATCACCCCCGCCCCCCGCCGGCCCCCGCCAACACCCGCCCCAACACCTCCCGCGCATACGCCTCGTCATACGGCACCCCGGTCAGCAGCACCTGCAGGCAGATCCCGTCGACCACCGCCACCAGCGCCCGCGCGGTGACGGGATCCGTCCGCCGGGAGAGCTGCTCGGCGACGTCCTCGGCCCACTCGGCGGCCACGGGCCGCAGGGCGGGCCTGCGCAGGGCGGCCAGGTACAGCTCGTACTCCAGCTCCACCCCCGTGCGGTCGCCGGAGAGCCACTGCCCGATCCACCCGGCGAGTTCGGCGGCCAGGTCGGTCCGGGGGTCGTCCAGGCCGCCGCAGGAGGCGATCACCTTGGCGAAGCCCTCGTTGGTCTGCCGCAGTGCCGCGACCAGCAGTTCGTCGAGGGTCTTGAAGTGGTACGTCGTGGAGCCGAGCGGCACGTCGGCCTCGGCGGCTGCGGTGCGGTGGCTCAGCCCCGCGATGCCCTTCGAGCCGACGACCCGGATCGCCGCGTCGATGATCCGCTGCCGTCGCTCGGGGTCGTGGCGCCGGGGCATCAGTGGGCACCTCCCAGGTTGAGCACCACGACACCGACGATGATCAGCGCGATCCCGGCGGCCTTGGCGACGGTCATCCCCTCCCCCAGGAAGACGATGCCGATCGTGGCGATGGCGGCCGTGCCGACCCCGGCCCAGATGGCGTAGGCCGTGCCGACGGAGACGGTCTTCAGCGTCTGCGCGAGCAGCCCGAAGGAGAGCAGGTAGCCGAGGAGCGTGAGCAGCGAGGGCCCGAGCCTGCTGAACCCTTCGCTGTACTTCATGGCGGTGGTAGCGCCCACTTCGGCGGCGATGGCGCCGGCCAGCAGCAGATAACCCATGTGTACGAGCGTACACACCATCTGTACGCCCGTACATACCTCCAGTACGCCCATACCTGCACCCGCAGTACGTCCGTACATATCCGCCGTGCGCCCATACGCAACGGCGTTCGGATATCGAAGAGAAACCGCTCTCACCAAACGAGCCACACCAGTCCCACGCGTCCACTACGGTGTCCACCCGATCACACACCGGGCCCCCACAACCGCGCCGCCGTCAAGGGTGCCCCGCCGGAGGAACAGCGCATGTCAGAAGAGAAGTCCCGGCCGCCGCAGGACCGCCCCTGGGAGAGCGGCTGGGCCCCGGACACCACCCGGGCACCGGGAACGCGACGGCTGTGGCTGGCGGGGGCGCTCGCCCTGGCCACGGTCAGCGCGTGCGTCACGGCCATCACCGTGATGGAGAGGGAATCCGGCGAGCCGGCCCCCCAGGCGGCGGAGCCGACCACCCTCAGCAGCTCGGCCCCGGGCGGTCTGATCTCGTTCGCGACGCCCTCCAAGGGCGGCTCCGGCACCCCGGACGCCGACCGCGGCCGCCCGTCCCCCTCGCCCTCCGAGAGCGCGTCCACGAGCGCCGCCCCCACCCCGAAGCCGCAGGAGAAGGCACCCAAGCCACCGGCGTCCGGGAAACCGTCCAAGCCCGCGAAGCCGCCGGCCCCCGACGGCACCTCCATACGCTCGGTGAACTACCCCGACCGCTACTGGCGGGTGCGCGACGGCTATGTGCGGCTGGACCAGATCGGCTCCGGTCCCGAGCAGCGGGAAGACGCCACCTTCCGGCGCGTCGCCGGCCTCGCCGACTCCTCCTGCTACTCCTTCGCCACAGCGGACGGCCGCTACCTACGCCACCGCAGCTTCGTCCTGGTCAAGGAGGGCAACGACGGCTCGTCCCTGTTCCGCAAGGACGCCACCTTCTGCCCCCGCCCCGCCTCGCACCCCGGCGCGGTCATGCTGGAGTCGGTGAACTACCAGGGCCGCTTCCTGCGCCACCGCAACTTCCAGCTCCGCCTCGAACCGTACGAACACAGCGCCCTGTACCGCGCGGACTCGGCGTTCCAGCTGGTGGGCGGGCTGGCCTGAGCCTGTCGGCCCGGACCGGCCCGGACATGCGTGAGGGCGGCACCCCGGAAGGTGCCGCCCTCACGTCAGTCGGTGGATCTCAGACGTTGAACCCGAGCGCCCGAAGCTGCTCCCGCCCGTCGTCCGTGATCTTGTCCGGGCCCCACGGCGGCATCCAGACCCAGTTGATGCGCAGCTCGTTCACCAGGCCGTCCGTGGCGGACTTGGCCTGGTCCTCGATGACGTCCGTCAGCGGGCAGGCCGCCGACGTCAGGGTCATGTCGACGGTCGCGATGTTCGCGTCGTCGACGTGGATGCCGTAGATCAGGCCCAGGTTGACGACGTCGATGCCCAGTTCGGGGTCGACGACGTCCATCAGGGCCTCCCGGAGTTCTTCCTCCGAGGCCGGCTTCATCTCCACGGTCTCGCTCATGCCGTCGTCTCCTTCTCGGCGTCGGCTCCGCCCAGCACCTGGGCCGTCGCGTCCTTCCAGGCCATCCAGCTCAGCAGGGCGCACTTCACCCGGGCCGGGTACTTGGACACCCCGGCGAACGCGACCGCGTCCTCCAGGATGTCCTCCATCGCGTCGTCGGGCTCGATCTTCCCCTTGGACTGCATCAGCTCCAGGAAGGTCTCCTGGATCTTCCGCGCGTCCGCGAGGTCCTTGCCGACGAGGAGGTCGTTCAGTACGGACGCGCTCGCCTGGCTGATCGAGCAGCCCTGGCCCTCGTACGAGACGTCCTCGACCCTCGTGCCGTCGTACTTCACGCGCAGCGTGATCTCGTCACCGCACGTCGGGTTGACGTGGTGCACCTCGGCGTCGCCATCCCGAAGACCACGCCCGTGCGGGTTCTTGTAGTGGTCCAGGATGACTTCCTGGTACATGGAGTCCAGCTTCACGGTCTCAGCTCACGCCCTTCAGCCGAAGAAGTTCCGAACGTGCTCCAGGCCGTCGACCAGCGCGTCGATCTCGGCCGGCGTGGAGTACAGATAGAACGACGCTCGCGTGGTCGCAGGAATTCCGTACCGCAGGCAGACCGGCCGGGCGCAGTGGTGGCCGACCCGGACGGCGATGCCCTGCTCGTCGAGGACCTGGCCCACGTCGTGCGGGTGGATGTCCCCGAGGGTGAAGGAGATCGCCGCGCCGCGCTCCTCGGCCGTGGTCGGGCCGATGATGCGCAGGTCGGGGACCTCCAGCAGCCGCTTGACCGCGTACTCGGTGAGCGCGTGCTCGTGGGCGAGGATCTTGTCCATGCCGATCGAGTTGAGGTAGTCGATCGCAGCGCCGAGACCGACCGCCTGGGCGATCGGGGGGGTGCCCGCCTCGAACTTGTGCGGGGCGGGCGCGTACGTCGACGAGTGCATCGACACGGTCTCGATCATCTCGCCGCCGCCGAGGAACGGAGGCAGGTCTTCCAGCAGCTCCTGGCGGCCCCAGAGGACGCCGATGCCGGTCGGGCCGCACATCTTGTGGCCGGTGAAGGCCACGAAGTCGGCCTGGAGGGCCTGCACGTCCAGCGGCATGTGCGGGGCGGCCTGGGAGGCGTCGACGCAGACCAGCGCGCCGACCTCCTGGGCGCGGCGCACGATCGCCTCGACCGGGTTCTGGGTGCCGAGGATGTTGGAGACCAGCACGAAGGAGACGATCTTCGTCTTCTCGGTGATGACCTCGTCGATGTTCGACAGGTCCAGGCGGCCGTCGTCGGTGAGGCCGAACCACTTCAGCTTCGCGCCCGTGCGCTGCGCGAGCAGCTGCCACGGCACGATGTTGGAGTGGTGCTCCATCTCCGTGATGACGATCTCGGTCTCGGAGTCCACGCGGTAGGGCTCGTCGGCCCAGCCCAGCATGTTCGCCACGAGGTTGAGCGACTCGGAGGCGTTCTTGGTGAAGATCACCTCGTCGCGCGAGGGCGCGTTGATGAAGTCCGCGACCTTGTCGCGCGCGCCCTCGTACAGCGCCGTGGCCTCCTCGGCGAGGACGTGCACGCCACGGTGGACGTTGGCGTTGTAGCGCTCGTAGTACTCGCTGAGGGCGTCCAGTACCTGACGCGGTTTCTGGCTGGTCGCCGCGTTGTCCAGGTACACGAGCTTCTTACCGTCGTGGACCTGGCGGTCCAGGATGGGGAAGTCCTTGCGGAGCGCCTCTGTGTCGAGGAGGCCCGGCAGCTGTGTCACGCGGATGCGCCACCCTTCGTGTATGCCTCGTAGCCCTCTTCCTCCAGCTTGTCGGCGAGCTCGGCGCCGCCGGACTCGACGATCCGGCCGCCGGAGAAGACGTGCACGTGGTCGGGCTTGATGTAGCGGAGGATGCGCGTGTAGTGCGTGATCAGCAGGGTGCCGACCTCGCCCGTCTCGCGGACGCGGTTCACGCCCTCCGACACGACGCGCAGCGCGTCGACGTCGAGGCCGGAGTCGGTCTCGTCGAGGACCGCGACCTTCGGCTTGAGCAGCTCCAGCTGGAGGATCTCGTGGCGCTTCTTCTCACCGCCGGAGAAGCCCTCGTTGACGTTGCGCTCGGCGAAGGACGGGTCGATGTTGAGGCGCTCCATGGCCTCCTTGACCTCCTTCACCCAGGTGCGCAGCTTGGGGGCCTCGCCGCGGATGGCGGTGGCGGAGGTGCGCAGGAAGTTGCTCACCGACACGCCCGGGACCTCGACCGGGTACTGCATGGCGAGGAACAGGCCGGCGCGGGCGCGCTCGTCGACGGACATCTCCAGGACGTCCTCGCCGTCGAGGGTGACGGTGCCGCCGGTGATCGTGTACTTGGGGTGACCCGCGAGGGAGTAGGCGAGGGTCGACTTGCCGGAGCCGTTGGGGCCCATGATGGCGTGCGTCTCGCCCTGCTTCACGGTGAGGTCGACGCCCTTGAGGATCTCCTTCGTGGCGTTGTCGGCCTCGACGGTGACGTGCAGGTCTCGGATTTCAAGCGTTGCCATGGGTGCCTCAGGACTCCTGGGTGAGGGAGACGAGCACGTCGTCCCCTTCGATCTTTACGGGGTATACGGGGACGGGGCGCGTCGCCGGAAGGGCGTCGGGCTTGCCGGATCGGAGGTCGAAGCGCGAGCCGTGCAGCCAGCACTCGATGTGGCAGTCGTCGACCTCGCCCTCCGACAGGGAGACGTTCGCGTGCGAGCAGATGTCGTGGATCGCGAACACCTCGCCCTCGGTCTGCACGATGGACACGGGCGTGCCGTCGAGTTCCACCCGCTTCGGGGTGTCGTCCTCCAGCTCGCCCAGTCCGCAGGCGCGTACGAAGGTCATGCGACCGCCGCCTCCAGCTCCTCCTCGATCTTGGCGATGAGGCGCTCCTCGATGTCCGGCAGGCCGATCTGCTGGACCAGCTCGGCGAAGAAGCCGCGGACCACCAGGCGGCGGGCTTCGTGCTCCGGGATGCCGCGGGCCATGAGGTAGAAGAGCTGCTCGTCGTCGAAGCGGCCGGTCGCCGAGGCGTGGCCGGCGCCGACGATCTCGCCGGTCTCGATCTCGAGGTTCGGCACGGAGTCCACGCGCGCCCCGTCCGTGAGGACCAGGTTGCGGTTCATCTCGTAGGTGTCCGTGCCTTCGGCCTTGGCCTCGATGAGCACGTCGCCGATCCACACCGCGTGCGCGTCGTCGCCCTGGAGCGCGCCCTTGTAGACGACGTTCGACTTGCAGTGCGGGACGTTGTGGTCGACCAGGAGGCGGTGCTCCTGGTGCTGGCCCTGGTCGGTGAAGTAGAGGCCGAACAGCTCGGCCTCGCCGCCGGGGCCGGCGTACTGCACGCGGGGGTGCAGCCGGACGACGTCGCCGCCGAAGGTGACGACGACGGACTTGAAGGAGGCGTCGCGGCCGACGAGCGCGTTGTGCTGCGCGACGTGGACGGCCTTCTCGTCCCAGTCCTGGACGGAGACGACGGTGAGCTTGGCGCCGTCGCCGAGCAGGTAGTCGACGTTGGCGGCGAGCACCGCGTCGCCGGTGTGGTCGATGACCACGACGGCCTCGGCGAAGGCGCCCAGCTCGATCACCTGGTGGCCGAAGGCGGTGCCGCCCTCGCCGTGCACCGCGATGCGGATGGGCTCGGTGAGGACGGTCTCCTTGGGGACGGTCACGACCGAGGCCTTCTCGAAGGCCGAGTAGGCCTGGGCGGCGATCCGGTCCACCGGGGTGCCGGCCTTGCCGAGCCGCGCGTCGTCGCGGCCGACGGCCTCGACGGTGACGCCCTCGGGGGCCTGGACGTCGACCTTCACGCCGTTTCCGTTGGCGACGGCGGTGCCGTCGTGCAGGCCGCGCAGGCGCTCCAGCGGGGTGAACCGCCACTCCTCCTCACGGCCGTGCGGGACGGGGAAGTCCGCCACGTCGAAGGAGGGGGGCGCGCTCATGCGCGTGGCGACGGTCGACTCCGCGGCGACCGCGATCGAGCCCGCGGTGGTGGATCCCACGGGGATGTTCTGGGCCTCAGCCATGGCTGTCGTAGTGCTCGCTTTCCTGAATGGGACGTCTGCTGTCGAGGGGGCGGGTCAGCCGACCGCGCCTTCCATCTGCAGCTCGATCAGCCGGTTGAGCTCCAGCGCGTACTCCATGGGGAGCTCCTTGGCGATGGGCTCGACGAAGCCGCGCACGATCATCGCCATGGCCTCGTCCTCGCTCAGGCCGCGGCTCATCAGGTAGAAGAGCTGGTCCTCGGAGACCTTGGAGACGGTCGCCTCGTGGCCCATGGACACGTCGTCCTCGCGGACGTCCACGTAGGGGTAGGTGTCCGAGCGGGAGATGGTGTCCACCAGCAGCGCGTCGCAGAGCACGTTCGACTTGGAGCCCGGGGCGCCCTCGCCGATCTCGATCAGGCCGCGGTAGGAGGTGCGGCCACCGCCGCGCGCCACCGACTTGGAGACGATGTTCGACGAGGTGTTCGGGGCCATGTGGACCATCTTGGCGCCCGCGTCCTGGTGCTGGCCCTCGCCCGCGAAGGCGATGGACAGGGTCTCGCCCTTGGCGTGCTCGCCCATCAGGTAGACAGCCGGGTACTTCATCGTCACCTTGGAGCCGATGTTGCCGTCGATCCACTCCATGGTCGCGCCCTCGTAGGCGACGGCGCGCTTGGTGACCAGGTTGTAGACGTTGTTCGACCAGTTCTGGATGGTCGTGTAGCGGCAGCGGGCGTTCTTCTTGACGATGATCTCGACGACCGCGGAGTGCAGCGAGTCCGACTTGTAGATCGGGGCGGTGCAGCCCTCGACGTAGTGCACGTAGGCACCCTCGTCGACGATGATCAGGGTCCGCTCGAACTGGCCCATGTTCTCCGTGTTGATGCGGAAGTAGGCCTGGAGCGGGATCTCCACGTGCACGCCCTTCGGCACGTAGATGAAGGAGCCGCCGGACCACACGGCGGTGTTCAGCGCGGCGAACTTGTTGTCGCCGGCGGGGATGACCGTGCCGAAGTACTCCTTGAAGAGCTCCGGGTGCTCCTTCAGCGCGGTGTCGGTGTCGAGGAAGATGACGCCCTGCTCCTCCAGGTCCTCGCGGATCTGGTGGTAGACGACCTCCGACTCGTACTGCGCGGCGACGCCGGCGACGAGGCGCTGCTTCTCCGCCTCGGGGATGCCGAGCTTGTCGTACGTGTTCTTGATGTCCTCGGGCAGGTCCTCCCAGGACTCCGCCTGCTTCTCCGTGGAGCGCACGAAGTACTTGATGTTGTCGAAGTCGATGCCCGACAGGTCCGAGCCCCAGTTCGGCATGGGCTTCTTCTCGAACAGGCGCAGGCCCTTGAGGCGGAGCTTGGTCATCCACTCCGGCTCGCTCTTCTTGTCCGAGATGTCGCGGACGACGTCCTCGTTGATGCCGCGCTTGGCAGAGGCGCCGGCCGTGTCGGAGTCGGCCCAGCCGTATTCGTACTTGCCCAGGCCCTCGAGCTCAGGGTGGGCAGTCTCCGTGGGGAGAGTCATGCGGGGTTCCTCCCGGCCGTGCTTGCAGATGCGTTGTGGGAAATCTTGGGGATGAACGTCGTGCAGACGCCGTCGCCGTGCGCGATGGTGGCGAGCCGCTGTACGTGCGTACCGAGCAGCTCGGCGAAAAATTCCGTCTCCGCCTCGCACAGCTGGGGGAACTGCTCGGCGACGTGGGCGACCGGGCAGTGGTGCTGGCAGAGCTGTTCACCCTTCTGGGGGTGGGGCGCGCTGCGCGCCGTAGCAGCGTACCCGTCCGCGCTGAGGGCCTTGGCCAGCGCTTCGGTCCGCTGCTCGGGCGCCGCGGCCTGGACGGCCTCGCGGTACGCGCTCGCCTGCGCGGCGATCCGGGCGCGGGCGAAGGCGGCGATCGCCTCGCTGCCGCCCTCGCGCTCGGCGATCCAGCGCAGGGCGTCCGCCGCGAGCTTGTCGTAGGACTGGTCGAAGGCGTCCCGGCCGCAGTCCGTCAGGGCGAACACCTTGGCGGGCCGGCCGCGGGTCCGCGCGCCGTAGACCCGCTGCTCGCGGGCCTCCACGACACCGTCGCCCGTGAGGGCGTCGAGGTGCCGGCGCACGGCCGCCTGGGTGAGGCCCAGCCGCTCGGCGAGCTCCGCGACGGTCGAGGGGCCGTGGTCCAGGATGGATCGCGCGACCCGGTTGCGGGTGGACCGCTCCCCGGTCGCGAGCTCCTCCTGCGGGGCCCCCGTGGGGGTCTCCCGAGCCTCGCCGACGTTTTTCACAACGCCATTGTTGCGTAATTCTTCGGGGACGGGCAAGCCGCGTCCGGTCCGCCCGACGGTGCCCTGCGTCACTTAGGTATACCTAATCTGACCTGCGGAAATGATCTCTGATCGATCAAACCGGTGGCATGCCACAGCCACTTCCGGGACACTCCCGAACCATGCCCACACCCCCTCCCACCGGCCCTCTTGTCACCCTGGACACCTTGCGCGCAGAGCTGCGGGAGCTGGGCGTGCGGCCCGGCGAGACCCTCCTCGCGCACTCCTCGCTCAGCTCCCTCGGCTGGGTCAACGGCGGCGCCGTCACCGTGGTGCGGGGGCTGCTCGACGCGCTCGGCCCGGAGGGCACCCTGGTGGTCCCCACCCAGACCGGCGGCCTCTCCGACCCGGCCCTGTGGAGCAATCCGCCCGTGCCCCCCGAGTGGTGGACGGCCATCCGCGCCACGATGCCCGCCTACGACCCGCGGATCACGCCCGCGTGCGGGGTCGGCGTCGTACCGGAGACGGTGCGCACCTGGCCCGGTGCGCTGCGCAGCGCGCATCCGCAGACGTCGTTCGCGGCGATCGGGCCCCGCGCGGCGGAGGTGACCGAGGGGCACGCGACCGACTGCCGGCTCGGCGAGCGCAGCCCGCTGGCGAAACTGGAGGCGATGGACGCCCGGGTGCTGCTGCTCGGCGCCGGCTACGCCACCTGCACCAGCTTCCACCTCGCCGAGTACCGGATACCCTCCCCGCGCGTCGCCGTCGGCCGGCCCGGGCCGAAGGGCTGGGAGACCGTGATCGAGGTGTCGATCAGCTCGGACCGCTTCGACGAGCTGGGCTACGACTTCGAACGGGACCGTCCCGTGGTCCGTGGCAAGGTCGGGGCTGCCGAGGCGCGGCTGTTCCCGGTGGCGGACGCGGTGGCCTACGCCGAACGGTGGCTGGCCGTGCACCGGCCGCGCGAGGAGGAGTAGCCGCACCCGCCCGCCTCGGCCCCCGCACACCTACCTAGACTCTGGAACCATGCGAAGTGAGCCCGTGGTCCAGGTCCAGGCCCTGGTGAAGCGGTACGGCACGAAGACCGCGGTGGACGGGCTCGACCTGGTGGCCCGCCAGGGCGTGACCGCCGTGCTCGGTCCCAACGGGGCGGGCAAGACGACCACGGTCGAGACCTGCGAGGGGTACCGGAAGCCGGACTCCGGCACGGTGCGCGTCCTGGGCCTCGACCCGGTCCGGCAGTCCGGGGACCTGCGGCCAAGGATCGGCGTGATGCTCCAGTCCGGCGGCGTCTACTCGGGCTCCCGCGCCGACGAGATGCTCCGCCACGTGGCCGGACTGCACGCCCACCCCCTGGACGTGGACGCCCTCATCGAGCGCCTCGGGCTCGGCTCCTGCGGCCGTACGACGTACCGGCGGCTGTCGGGCGGGCAGCAGCAGCGGCTCGCCCTCGCCATGGCCGTGGTCGGGCGCCCGGAGCTGGTCTTCCTGGACGAGCCGACCGCCGGGCTCGACCCGCAGGCCCGCCGCGCCACCTGGGACCTGGTCCGGGACCTGCGCGCCGACGGCGTCTCCGTGATCCTCACCACGCACTACATGGACGAGGCCGAGCAGCTCGCCGACGACGTGGCGATCATCGACGCGGGCCGGGTCATCGCCCAGGGCTCCCCGGAGGAGCTGTGCCGGGGCGGCGCCGAGAACACCCTCCGCTTCACCGGCCGGCCCGGCCTGGACGTGGGTTCCCTGCTGAAGGCCCTGCCCGCCGACTGCTCCGCCGCCGAACTGACACCGGGCTCCTACCGGGTCACCGGCAAGGTCGACCCGCAACTGCTCGCCACGGTCACCTCCTGGTGCGCCCAGCACGGGGTGATGCCCGAGAAGATCTCGGTGGAGCGGCACACCCTGGAGGACGTGTTCTTGGAACTCACCGGCAAGGAGCTGCGCTCGTGACCGCCACCGGGATGTACACGCCGAAGCCCGGCGCGGCGCCCCTCCCCCGCATGATCGCGGCCCAGGCCGCGCTCGAGACGAAGATGCTGCTGCGCAACGGCGAGCAACTGCTGCTGACCGTCGTCATCCCGACGCTGCTCCTGGTGCTCTTCAGCACCGTGGACATCGTCGACACGGGCACCGGCGAGGCGGTCGACTTCCTCGCGCCCGGCATCCTCGCGCTCGCGGTGATGTCGACCGCGTTCACCGGACAGGCCATCGCGACCGGCTTCGAGCGCCGCTACGGCGTCCTGAAGCGGCTCGCCGCCTCGCCGCTGCCGCGCTGGGGCCTGATGACGGCGAAGACACTGTCCGTGCTGGTCACCGAGGTGCTGCAGGTGGTCCTGCTGACGGTGATCGCCTTCGCGCTCGGCTGGTCGCCGCAGGGCAATCCGTTCGCCGTCCTGCTGCTCCTGATCCTCGGCACGGCGGCCTTCTCGGGCCTCGGGCTGCTGATGGCCGGCACGCTGAAGGCCGAGGCGACGCTCGCCGCCGCCAACCTGGTGTTCCTGCTGCTGCTCGTCGGCGGCGGGGTCGTCGTCCCGCTCGACAAGTTCCCGCCCGGCGCGCAGGACGTGCTCGGCCTGCTGCCCATCTCGGCGCTGTCCGAGGGGCTGCGGGACGTGCTCCAGCACGGGGCCGGGATGCCCTGGGGCGAGCTGGGGATCCTCGCGGTCTGGGCGGTCGCCGGGCTCGCCGCCGCCGGGAAGTTCTTCCGCTGGGAGTGAGCATGACGGACCCTCGTGAAAGCGTGCACAAGCGGCGGCCTACGATGGGTCGCGTGCCAAAAGTGACCCCCGCCGACGCCAGGGCGGCCCTGCGCAACCCGCTCGCCTTCATCGCCGAGCGCTGGACACCGGAACCCCGTACGGTCCAGCGCGCGGCCCTCTCCGCGATCCTGATGTCGGTGCTCATCGTGGTCACCGGCGGTGCCGTACGGCTGACCGGCTCGGGCCTGGGGTGCCCGACCTGGCCCAAGTGCACCGACGACTCGCTCACCGCCACCAGCGCGATGGGCGTCCACGGCGCCATCGAGTTCGGCAACCGCATGCTGACGTACGTGCTGTGCGCCGCCGTCGGCTGGGCGATCATCGCCGCGCGCTCGCGGAAGCCGTACCGGCGCGGATTGGTCCGGCTGGGCTGGGCCCAGTTCTGGATCGTGATGAGCAACGCCATCCTCGGCGGCATCGTCGTGCTGGTGGGACTCAACCCGTACACGGTCGCGGCGCACTTCGTGGCGACGTCGGCGCTGATCGCGGTGGCCACGGTGATGTGGCAGCGCACCCGGGAGGGCGACGCGCCGCCGCGCCCGCTGGTCGGCAAGGCCGTGCAGCAGCTGGTGTGGTTCCTGGTGGCGGCGGCCGTGCTGCTGATCCTGGTGGGCACGGTGGTCACCGGCGCGGGTCCGCACGCGGGCGACTCCAGCGAGGTCGAGCGGATGCCGGTCGACTGGGAGACGGTGAGCAAGCTGCACGCCGTGCTCGCGTGGATCGTGGTGACGCTGACCTTCGCCCTGTGGTTCGTCCTCAAGGCGGTCGACGCGCCCAAGGGCCCGCTGCACCGCACCCGCGAACTGTTCCTGATCCTGCTCGCGCAGGGCGTCATCGGCTACGTCCAGTACTTCACCGACCTGCCCGAGGTCCTGGTCGGCCTGCACATGTTCGGCTCGGCCGTGATGTGGATCTGGGTGGTGCGGGTGGTGCTGTCGCTGCGGGAGCGGTCCGAGGTCGTGGCCGACGTGCCCGGTCCCGCGACCGAGGCGACCCTGACCAAGGCCTGATCCAGGGCTCTAGTCGAGCCCGTACACCCGCCGCGCGTTCCCCGACGCCAGCATCCCCGCCACCCGCTGCGCGTCGGTCAGTGACCAGGCGCCCTCGGCGACCCAGGTGCCCAGCACCCGGCCGAGGGCCTCACGGAAGAGGCGGGCGCCCACCACGTGCAGTTCGGGCAGGCCCTGGGCGCCGGTGGAGAACAGGATCTTGCCGAAGGGGGCGAGTTCCAGGATCTCCGCGAGGACCGTCGCGGCGCGGGCGCCGGTGCGGACCAGGGCGGCCCCGGAGTCGACGTAGACGTGCGGGAAGACGCCGGCGAGGTGGGCGGCGTGCCGGTGGTACGGGTAGCCGTGCAGCAGGACCAGGTCCGTGCCGAGCCCGGCCGTGGCCCGGACGAAGTCCGTCAGCAGCACCGGGTCCGTACGGTCGATGCGCAGACCCGGCGCGCCGAGTCCCGCGTGCAGCTGCAGCGGCAGCCCCGAGGCGACCGCGCTCCACAGCAGGTGCCGCAGCAGCACGGGGTCGCTCAGCTCCCCGCCGACCCCGCGCCCGGCGAGCCAGCGGCCGACGGCTCCCCGCACCTCTCCCGGCCCGGGCGGCTCGGGAGCGAGCGCGAGGCCGTGCCGTACGCCGGCCACCGAGGTGAAGGCGACGGCGTGCGCGGCCGCGGCGTGCACCGACTCGGCGAGGTTGGCGAGGAAGGACTCGACGGTTCCGGAGGTGTCGGCGACCTGCTCGGCGAGCAGTTCCAGACGGACGATCTCGTGGGCCTTGGCCGACCCGGCGGAGGCCAGCTCCCCGGGGCCGGTCAGGTCGCCGGGCAGGCCGGTGTCGACCAGGTAGGTCGTGATGCCGCTGCCGCGCAGGAGACGGCGGCCGGACTCCAGGACGCCCAGTTCGCGGCGACGGGCGAGGTAGCGGGCGGGCGGGCAGTGCGGTTCGAGGCCGAGCAGGGGCGGACACCAGCGCCGCACGGCGAAGCCGGTCTGGGTGTCGAAGAGGGTGGTGCCGGCGGCGGGTGGGCCCTCGGTGCGGGAGAGGTGGGCCTCGAAGGTGCCGAGGCCCAGCTCCGTGCGGAGTACTCCGTGGCAGTACTGGTCCACCAGTGACGGCGTTTCGATCATCCGGGCCTCCCGGTGTGGACCCTGTTGTTCCTGTGGGTCCTAACGGGTGAACCGGGTTCAGGTCGCGGTTCCGGGGTGGGGTGCCCGGGATTGTCCGGCGGGTGCGGGTTGTCTGTGGTTGCTCGCGCAGTTCCCCGCGCCCCCAGAAGGTCAGTTGTTCTTGGGGCCGCCTACCTGGATACCGGCCATGCGGGACCACTCGTAGCGGCCCGTCTTCACCTTCGCGGCGAATTCGCCGTCGAAGGACTCGTGGCGGGTGATGCCCGACTTCTCCACCGCCTTCTCGGCGATCGCGAAGGAGGAGGCGACCAGGTCGCCCCAGTTGCCGTCCTCGCCGACCAGGACGATGCGGGCGCCGCGCTCGCCGAGGTGGGCGACCTGGCCCTCGGCGCCGCCGTGGGCCTTGGAGAAGGAGGTGATCTGCTTGGCGAGCCGGGCGACCTTGCGCTCGGCCTTCGGGTCAACCTGCTGCGTCTCTGCCATGACCAGGATGCTACTCACGAGTAGATCCACTCGCGAGGGCAGGGCGGTGTGACGTACGTCCGTCGCGTCAGCGCAGGAACGGGTCGACCGCTACCGCCACGAAGAGCAGCGACACGTAGGTGATCGACCAGTGGAACAGGCGCATCTCCTTGAGCTTCGCGCCCGTCACCTCCGCCTTCGCGCGGTTCTGCAGGCCGTGCGCCTCCCAGAGCCAGAAGCCGCCCGCCAGCAGCGCGACCGAGGTGTAGAACCAGCCCGTGTAGCCGAGCGGGGTCAGCAGCAGCGAGACGGCGACCATCACCCAGCTGTAGATCACGATCTGCTTGGCGACGACCTTGTTGGAGGCGACCACCGGCAGCATGGGCACGCCCACGCGCGCGTAGTCCTCCTTGACCTTCATGGACAGCGGCCAGTAGTGCGGCGGCGTCCAGAAGAACATGACGAGGAAGAGGATGATCGGCGCCCACGACATGGAGTTCGTGACCGAGGACCAGCCGATCAGCACGGGCAGGCAGCCGGCGATGCCGCCCCACACGATGTTCTGCGAGGTACGGCGCTTGAGGATCATCGTGTAGACGACCACGTAGAAGAGGAGCGCGCCGAGGGAGAGCCAGGCGCTCAGCCAGTTCACGGTGAGGCCGAACAGCAGCGTGGAGGTGATCGCCAGGGTGATGCCGAAGGCGAGGCACTCGCGCGGGCTGACCATGCCGGTGACCAGCGGGCGCTGCGAGGTGCGGTCCATCAGCGCGTCGATGTCGCGGTCGATGTACATGTTGAGGGCGTTGGCGCCGCCCGCGGACATGTACCCGCCGACGCACGTCAGCAGCACCAGCGTCAGGTCGGGCACGCCCTGCTGCGCCAGGAACATCACCGGCACCGTGGTGATCAGCAGCAGCTCGATGATCCGCGGCTTGGTCAGAGCCACGAACGCCATGACACGGGCCCGGAACGGCCGGTGGGCCGGGCTCTGGTCCGTCCCGATCATCCCCGCTGGACGGGATTCAACGGCCGTCACGCACACCCCTACAGAGACATCCCAGCAAGCCTCAGCCGTGTGAAGTCCCGGTAAAGGCTCGCGCGTACCACGCCACTTTAGACGTTGCCCAGAGTCGGACATTCGCGGGGGTCGACTCGTGTTGGGAGGCGGCTTCCGAAGGGCACGCCGAAGCTCGATTGAGCACCCGGATGAGCGGCTCCGTATTCACCTGTCGAATGCGGTACGGCCCAGTCAGGAGGCGGATCGGGATCGGCCCCGGCACTCTGGAGTGACTCGAAAGAACGCACGTCCCACGGGGGTAGGCTCGACTGCGGCCGGTGGGCGCCCCGATACACCGGCATCCGACATGTGGAGAGGAGCCCTGACCCAGGGTGAGCACCAAGCCGACCACCACAGACCTCGAGTGGACCGAGTTGGACCAGCGGGCCGTCGACACCGCGCGTGTCCTGGCCGCCGATGCCGTACAGAAGGTCGGTAACGGCCATCCGGGTACGGCGATGAGCCTGGCGCCTGCCGCCTACACCCTCTTCCAGAAGGTGATGCGGCACGACCCGGCGGACGCCGACTGGGTCGGGCGGGACCGTTTCGTGCTGTCCGCCGGCCACTCGTCCCTGACCCTCTACACCCAGCTGTACCTGGCCGGCTTCGGCCTGGAGCTGGACGACCTGAAGGCCTTCCGCACGTGGGGTTCGAAGACCCCGGGTCACCCGGAGTACGGGCACACGACCGGTGTGGAGACGACGACCGGCCCGCTGGGGCAGGGTGTCGCGAACGCGGTGGGCATGGCGATGGCCGCCCGCTACGAGCGCGGTCTGTTCGACCCGGAGGCCCCGGAGGGCGAGTCGCCCTTCGACCACTTCATCTACTGCATCGCCGGTGACGGCTGTCTGCAGGAGGGCATCTCCGCCGAGGCGTCCTCGCTGGCCGGCCACCAGAAGCTCGGCAACCTGATCCTGCTGTGGGACGACAACCACATCTCGATCGAGGGCGACACCGAGACGGCCGTCTCCGAGGACACGGTGAAGCGGTACGAGGCCTACGGCTGGCACGTGCAGCGGGTCGAGCCGCAGGCCAACGGCGACCTGGACCCGGCGGCGATCTTCGAGGCGGTCCAGAAGGCCAAGGCCGTCACGGACCGGCCGTCGTTCATCGCGATGCGCTCGATCATCGCCTGGCCCGCCCCGAACGCCCAGAACACCGAGGCCGCGCACGGCTCGGCGCTGGGCGACGACGAGGTCGCGGCGACCAAGCGGGTCCTGGGCTTCGACCCGGAGCAGAGCTTCGAGGTCACCGACGAGGTCATCACCCACACCCGCAAGGCGATCGAGCGGGGCCAGGCCGCCCGCGCGGTGTGGGAGAAATCCTTCCAGCAGTGGCGGGACAACAACCCCGAGCGCGCCGCCGAGTACGACCGGGTCGCGGGGGGCGAGCTGCCGGCCGGCTGGGAGGAGAAGATCCCGGTCTTCGAGGTGGGCAAGGGCGTGGCCACGCGTGCCGCCTCCGGCAAGGTCCTCCAGGCGCTCGGCGCGGTGATCCCGGAGCTGTGGGGCGGCTCGGCCGACCTGGCGGGCTCCAACAACACCACGATCGACAAGACCAGCTCCTTCCTCCCGGCGGACAACCCGCTGCCGGAGGCGGACCCGTACGGGCGCACGATCCACTTCGGTATCCGCGAACACGCGATGGCCGCGGAGATGAACGGCATCGCGCTGCACGGCAACACCCGGATCTACGGCGGCACGTTCCTGGTCTTCTCCGACTACATGCGCAACGCCGTGCGGCTGTCGGCGCTGATGCACCTGCCGGTGACGTACGTGTGGACGCACGACTCCATCGGCCTCGGTGAGGACGGCCCGACGCACCAGCCGATCGAGCACCTCGCCTCGCTGCGCGCCATCCCGGGCCTGAACATCGTGCGCCCGGCGGACGCCAACGAGACCGCGATCGCCTGGCGCGAGATCCTGCGCCGCTGGACGAAGGAGTTCGGCAAGGGCCAGCCGCACGGTCTGGCGCTGACGCGTCAGGGCGTGCCGACCTACGCGCCCAACGACGACGCCGCGCGCGGTGGTTACGTCCTGTTCGAGGCCGAGGGCGGCGACGCCGAGGTCATCCTCATCGCCACCGGCTCGGAGGTGCACGTCGCCGTCGAGGCGCGCGAGCAGCTCCAGGGCGCCGGCGTGCCCACGCGGGTGGTGTCGATGCCGTCGGTGGAGTGGTTCGAGCAGCAGGACCAGGGGTACCGGGACAGCGTCCTGCCGCCGTCCGTCCGCGCGCGTGTCGCGGTGGAGGCCGGGGTGGGTCTGACCTGGCACAAGTACGTCGGGGACGCGGGCCGCATCGTCTCCCTGGAGCACTTCGGTGCTTCCGCCGACGGCAAGGTCCTCTTCCGCGAGTTCGGCTTCACCGCCGAGAACGTGGCCGCCGCCGCGCGGGAATCGATCGCCGCAGCTCAGCGCTGACGCTCATATACGACACGTAGGAGATGGAATTTCCATGACAGACGCACTCAAGCGCCTCTCCGAGGAAGGCGTCGCGATCTGGCTGGACGACCTGTCCCGCAAGCGGATCACGTCCGGCAACCTCGCCGAGCTGCTCGACCAGCAGCACGTCGTGGGCGTCACGACCAACCCGACGATCTTCCAGAAGGCGATCTCCGAGGGCGACGGCTACGACACGCAGCTGACCGACCTCGCCGCCCGCAAGGTCACCGTCGAAGAGGCCATCCGCATGATCACGACGGCGGACGTCCGTGACGCCGCCGACATCCTGCGCCCGGTCTTCGACGCCACCGGCGGCCAGGACGGCCGGGTGTCGATCGAGGTCGACCCGCGCCTGGCGCACAACACGCGGGCCACGGTCGCCGAGGCCAAGCAGCTCGCCTGGCTGGTGGACCGGCCCAACACCCTCATCAAGATCCCGGCGACCGAGGCGGGCATCCCGGCCATCGCCGAGACCATCGGCCTGGGCATCAGCGTCAACGTCACGCTGATCTTCTCGCTGGAGCGCTACCGCCTGGTCATGGACGCGTTCCTGACCGGCCTGGAGAAGGCCAAGGAGCGCGGCCTGGACCTGTCGCAGATCCACTCCGTGGCGTCGTTCTTCGTCTCCCGTGTGGACACCGAGATCGACAAGCGGATCGACGCGCTCGGCACCGACGAGGCCAAGGCGCTGCGCGGCAAGGCCGCCATCGCCAACGCCCGGCTCGCCTACCAGGCGTACGAGGAGGTCTTCTCCTCGGACCGCTGGAACGCGCTGGAGAAGGCCGGCGCCAACAAGCAGCGTCCGCTGTGGGCCTCCACCGGCGTGAAGGACAAGGCGTACAAGGACACCATGTACGTCGACGAGCTGGTCGCGCCGAACACGGTGAACACCATGCCGGAGGCCACCCTGCTGGCCACCGAGGACCACGGCGAGATCACCGGCAACACCGTCGCCGGCACCTACGAGCAGGCCCGCGCCGACCTCGACGCCGTCGAGAAGCTCGGGATCAAGTACGACGACGTGGTGCGGCTGCTGGAGGAGGAGGGCGTCGAGAAGTTCGAGGCGTCCTGGACCGACCTGCTGAAGTCGACCGAGGCCGAGCTTCAGCGCCTCGCCCCCTCGGAGGGCTGAACAGGTGTCGAGCAGCAACCCGCTGCGTGACCCCGCGGACCGACGGCTCCCGCGTATCGCGGGGCCGTCGGGCCTGGTCATCTTCGGCGTCACGGGCGACCTGTCCCGCAAGAAGCTCATGCCCGCCGTGTACGACCTCGCCAACCGGGGTCTGCTGCCGCCGGGCTTCTCGCTGGTGGGCTTCGCCCGCCGTGAGTGGGCGCACGAGGACTTCGCGCAGGAAGTGCACGACGCGGTCAAGGAGCACGCCCGCACGCCCTTCCGCGAGGAGGTCTGGCAGCAGCTCATCCAGGGCATGCGCTTCGTGCAGGGCACGTTCGACGACGACGACGCGTTCGAGCGGCTGCGCTCCACGATCGAGGAGCTCGACAAGGCACAGGGCACGGGCGGCAACTTCGCCTTCTACCTCTCCGTGCCGCCGAAGTCCTTCCCGGTGGTCATCCAGCAGCTGAAGAAGCACGGGCTGGCGGACCAGACGAGCGGTTCCTGGCGGCGCGCGGTCATCGAGAAGCCGTTCGGGCACAACCTTGAGTCGGCCGAGGAGCTCAACAAGGTCGTCCACGAGGTCTTCGCCCCGGACCAGGTCTTCCGCATCGACCACTACCTGGGCAAGGAGACCGTCCAGAACATCCTGGCGCTGCGCTTCGCCAACACGATGTTCGAGCCGATCTGGAACCGGTCCTTCGTGGACCACGTGCAGATCACCATGGCCGAGGACATCGGCATCGGCGGCCGGGCCGGCTACTACGACGGCATCGGCGCCGCCCGTGACGTCATCCAGAACCACCTGCTCCAGCTCATGGCCCTGACGGCCATGGAGGAGCCGGCCTCCTTCGACGCGGACGCGCTGGCCGCCGAGAAGACCAAGGTCCTCGGCGCGGTGAGGCTGCCGAAGGACATGGGCCGGGACACCGTCCGCGGGCAGTACTCGGCGGGCTGGCAGGGCGGCGCGAAGGTGATCGGCTACCTCGACGAGGACGGCATCGACGCCTCGTCGAAGACCGACACGTACGCGGCGATCAAGCTGGAGATCGACAACCGCCGCTGGGCGGGTGTCCCCTTCTACCTGCGCACCGGCAAGCGCCTGGGCCGCCGCGTCACCGAGATCGCGGTCGTGTTCCAGCGGGCCCCGCACTCCCCCTTCGACACGACCGCCACCGAGGAGCTGGGCTCCAACGCGATCGTCATCCGCGTCCAGCCGGACGAGGGCGTGACGGTCCGCTTCGGCTCGAAGGTGCCGGGCACGTCGATGGAGATCCGGGACGTGTCGATGGACTTCGCGTACGGCGAGTCCTTCACGGAGTCCAGCCCGGAGGCGTACGAGCGTCTCATCCTGGACGTTCTGCTCGGTGACTCGAACCTCTTCCCGCGCACCGAGGAGGTCGAGCTGTCCTGGAAGATCCTCGACCCGATCGAGGAGTACTGGGACAAGAACGGCAAGCCCGCGCAGTACCAGGCCGGTACCTGGGGGCCCGTGGAGGCGGACGAAATGCTCGAGCGACACGGACGGAGCTGGCGCCGGCCATGAAGATAGACCTCACGGACACCACCGCCAGCAAGGTCAACAAGGCGCTGGTGCAGGGCCGCCGGGCGATCGGCACCCCGGCGGTCGGCATGGTGCTCACGCTGGTCATCGTGACGGACGAGGAGAACGCCTACGACGCGCTGAAGGCGGCGAGCGACGCCTCGCGCGAGCACCCCTCGCGCACGCTCGTGGTCATCAAGCGCGTCTCCCGCTCGCCCCGCGACCGTACGCAGTCCCGCCTGGACGCGGAGGTCCGGGTGGGCGCGGAGGCCGGCACCGGTGAGACGGTGGTGCTCCGGCTGTACGGCGAGGTCGTCGACCACGCCCAGTCGGTGGTGCTGCCGCTGCTGCTGCCGGACGCCCCGGTGGTGGTGTGGTGGCCGGTGAACGCGCCGCTCGACCCGGCGAAGGACCCCCTGGGGGCCCTCGGGCAGCGCCGCGTCACCGACACGTACGCCTCCGAGCAGCCCGTCCGGGACCTGGCCACCCGGTCCGGGACCTACACGCCCGGCGACACGGACCTGTCCTGGACCCGCATCACGCCCTGGCGTTCGATGCTGGCCGCCGCGCTCGACCAGGTCGCGTGCGAGGTCAGGGCCGTCGAGGTGGAGGGCGAGGAGTTCAACCCGAGCTGCGAGCTGCTGGCGATGTGGCTCGCGGACCGGCTGGACGTGCCCGTGCAGCGCTCGCTGTCCGGCGGACCCGGTCTGACGGCGGTCCGCATGGACACCAACTGCGGCCCGATCACCCTGGACCGGGCCGACGGCTCCCTGGCCACCCTCTCCATCGAGGGCCAGCCGGACCGGGCGGTGGCGCTCAAGCGCCGCGACACGGCCGAGCTGATCGCGGAGGAGCTGCGGCGGCTGGACCCGGACGACACGTACGCGTCGGCGCTGCGGTACGGGGTGGACCGGCTGAAGGCCTCGTCGTCGGTCCCGTCGGTGCCGTCGGTGCCCAAAAGTGACGGGCGGGCACGACTCGCCCTCCCCGCTCCCGTTGAAGCGGCTGCGAAAGCTCCCGCTGCGGAGGCGACGGCGCAGGCACCGGTGAAGCAGGAGCCGGGGAAGCAGGAGCCGGTGGGGCAGGAGCCGCCCAGGCTGGAACCGGTACGGAAGGCGACGACGAAGTGAGTACGGCACCGCAACTGGTCGTCCACCGGGACAAGGAGCTGATGGCGCAGGCCGCGGCGGCCCGGCTGATCACCAGGATCGTGGACGCGCAGACCTCCCGGGGCTCGGCGTCCGTGGTCCTGACGGGCGGCCGCAACGGCAACGGCCTGCTGGCCGCGCTGGCCGCGGCGCCCGCCCGGGACGCCGTCGACTGGAGCCGGATCGACCTGTGGTGGGGCGACGAGCGGTTCCTGCCCGAGGGCGACCCGGAGCGCAATGTCACGCAGGCGCGGGAGGCACTGCTCGACTCCGTGCCGCTCGACCCGAAGCGGGTGCACGCGATGCCCGCCTCGGACGGCCCGCACGGCGGCGACGTGGACGCGGCGGCGGCCGCGTACGCGGAGGAACTGGCGGAGGCGGCGGGTCCGGAGAACCACGGCCCCGTCCCCACGTTCGACGTGCTGATGCTGGGCGTCGGCCCGGACACGCACGTGGCGTCGCTGTTCCCGGAGCTGCCGGCGGTCCGGGAGACGGAACGTACGGTCGTCGGCGTGCACGGCGCGCCGAAGCCGCCGCCGACACGGGTGACGCTGACGCTGCCGGCGATCCGGGCCGCCCGTGAGGTGTGGCTCCTGGCGGCCGGGGAGGACAAGGCCCAGGCGGCGGCGATCGCCCTCTCGGGCGGGGGCGAGATCCAGGCTCCTGCGGCGGGTGCGTATGGCCGCAGCAGGACGCTGTGGCTGCTGGACGGGGCAGCGGCTTCCCAACTGCCGCGTTCCCTGTACCCGCCGGCTTCGGCTTAGGTGCGCCGCACGTTCCACCGACGGCTCGGGGTCGCGCCGTCGGAGTACCGCGCCCGGTTCCGC